>NZ_JBEXCR010000039.1:0-131628 GCF_040605375.1 Nonomuraea sp. NPDC005650 | reverse complement strand
GTCCCGGGCTTTCACTCCGGTCTCGCCTATATCCATCGCTCGCCTCCCGAACAGGGTACGGAGCGCTCTCACCTGCCCCTACCCGTGCTGGTCCGGGCATGGGCAGGCGTGCCGCCGGAAGATGTAAAGAATCGTTCGACGAACTCTCTGGGATGCCTCAGGCGTTCACGTACTCGATCCTCGCATCCGGCCCTGGGAATACCAGGGTGTCGTGCTCCGAGTCGAACCAGTGCCGTACCCCCAGTGAAGATCGGGCATCCCGTACGAGGCGTCGACGATCCCCGGCAGGGCAGCCACGTTGATCACCTGCTGGAGGGCCTCGTCCTCAGGCAGCAGCGCGCGAGAGGCGAACACGATTCCGGGCACTCGCATGGCCCCATGCCTGTCGATGCGGAATCGATGGGAGGTTTCCTCGACTCCTGCGGCGTCGCAGGCGGTGAGTAGTCCCTTCGCTTCATGACGGAAGGTGTTGACCCTGCCGGTTTGTGGCGTATGAGCTTCTCGGTGCCGTCTGGCCGTCCCACTTTGCGCCTACGGTTGTCAGCCTGCTGACGTCCGAGCCGCGGGACGTGTACGTGTCCACCGGCGTGTTCGGAACGCCGCCAGGCCGGCGGATGAGCCGGACCGGACGGGTAAACGGCCGGCCAAGCCTGCCGTCCGGCCTTGCCGGTCGGGACCTTCGTCCCTGGGCTCCGGGTTCGCTTCCTGCGAAAACAGGTAGGCGAGACGATGTGGCACCTTGGCCGACCGCGGATCAAGGAGGAAGAGGTGGTGATCCCCACACGCTCCGGACTGTCGTCCGCGGAGGCGGCGGTGCGCCTGCGGCGGGACGGGCCGAACCTGCTCCCGCAGAAGCCGCCCGTCCCGCTGTGGCGGCGGGTCGCAGCCCAGCTTCGTGACCCGCTGATCGTCGTCCTGCTCGTGGCGGCGGTATTGACCATCGCCACAGGCGACTGGACCGACACCGCCGTGATCATGCTCGTGATCGTCGTCAACACCTCCGTCGGCGTCGCGCAGGAGGTGCGCGCCGACCGGGCCATCACGGCGTTGTCACAGCTCACGGCCCCGGTGGCGCGCGTGGTTCGCGACGGCTGCCAGCTGGAGGTTCCGGCGGCCGACGTTGTCGTGGGAGACCTGCTGGTGCTGGCCGAAGGCGACATCATCGTGGCCGACGCCATCGTGGTGGAGTCAGCGGCACTGCTCGTGGACGAGTCGTCCTTGACGGGGGAGTCGGTGCCGGTGGACAAGGCCGGCGACGACCCGGTCTCCTCCGGCACCGTCGTGGTACGCGGGCGTGGCCGGGTGGTGGCCACCGCCGTGGGGCCGGCGAGCGCCAGCGGCCGGATCGCGTCCATGCTGGTCAAGGGGGCAGGTCTGACGCCGTTGCAGCGGCGCCTGGTGGGCGTGGGCCGCCTGCTGGCCGGCGTCGCGGTGGCGCTGTCCGCGCTGGTGCTGGCCCTGGGATTGGCCCGCGGGCAGCCTGTCGAGCTGATGGTGGTGACCGCGATCAGCCTGGTGGTCGCGGCCGTACCCGAATCCCTGCCCGCGGTCGTGACCCTGAGCCTGGCTCTGGGAGCCCGCCGGATGGCCGCGCGCAAGGCGCTCGTCCGCAGGCTGCCCGCCGTGGAAACCCTCGGCTCGGTGACCGTGCTCGCCACCGACAAGACCGGCACCCTCACCGAGGGCCGGATGGTCGCCAGGCGCCTCTGGACCCCTACGGGAGAGGCCACGATCACCGGATCCGGATACGCACCCGACGGCCAGATCGTGTGTGACGACTCCCTCGGCATCGAGACCCTCTCCGACCTGCTGACGGCGGCCGTCCTGTGCAACGACGCCAGATTGTCACCACCCCAAGACCTCCGCGCGGACTGGACGGCGCTGGGCGATCCCACCGAGGCGGCCCTGCTCGCCGCCGCCGCCAAACTCGGTCTGGACCGTCAGCACCTGCAGGAGCGATTCCCGCGGGTGACCGAGCGCCCGTTCGACAGCGAACGCAAGCGCATGAGCACCGTGCATCGCCTGCCCGGCGGGCAGGGCCGCGTGATCTGCAAGGGCGCACCCGACGTGCTCCTCAGCCCGGGCATCCTGGCCGACGATCCGACGCTCCTGGCCCGCGCCGCCGAACGCGCAGAGCAACTGGCCCGAGACGGTTACCGAGTCCTGGCGGTCGCGAGCCGCGATCTGCCCGCCGTTCCGGAAACCGCGCCGGAGAGCGGATTGTCGTTGCTCGGGCTGGTCGCGATCCTGGATCCGCCGCGCCCGGCCGCGGCAGCCGCGATCACCGCCTGCAAGCGGGCCGGCATCAGGCCGCTCCTCATCACCGGTGACCACCCGGGGACGGCCCGGGCCGTCGCCACCGATCTCGGCATCATCAACGCCGGTGATCCCGTCGTGGATCTCCGCGATCCCGGGACGGCAGACCACGCAAGGGTCAGCGTGTACGCCCGCGCCACGCCCAGGCAGAAGCTCGACATCATCGAGGACCTGCGCGCCCACGGCGAGACGCTGGCGATGACCGGTGACGGCGTCAACGACAGCCCCGCGCTACGACGCGCCGACATCGGCGTCGCCATGGGCGAACGCGGCACCGAAGTAGCCCGCCAGGCAGCAGACCTCGTACTCGCCGATGACAACCTGGACACCGTCGTCGCGGCCGTCGAGGAGGGCCGCCGCGTCTACGCCAACATCCGCCGCTTCCTGGTCTACGGCCTGTCCGGCGGAGCAGCCGAGATCGCGGTGATGTTGCTGGGACCGTTCGCCGGCCTCGCGCTCCCCCTGCTCCCCGCCCAGATCCTGTGGATCAACCTGCTCACGCACGGACTGCCCGGCGTGGCCCTCGGTGGCGAGCCCGCCATACCGGGAGCCATGGCCGACCCGCCGCGGCCACCCAGCCAGAGCATCCTGGGCGCGGGGCTGTGGCAGCGCCTGATCCGCATCGCCGTCGTCCTCACCGCCGTCACTCTCGGCGTCGCCGTCTGGGCCCACCAGACCGGCCGCCCCTGGCAGAGCATGGCCTTCTTCGCCCTCGGCGCCACCCAACTCGGCGTCGCGCTGGGCTCCCGCACCCGGCCAGGCACGCTGGCCAATCCGATGCTGCTGCTCGCCGTCGCCGGTGCGCTCGTCCTGCAACTCGCCGGACTGTACCTGCCGCCGCTCCAAGAGCTGCTCGGCACCCAACCGCCGGCCCTGGGCGACCTGCTGATCGTCAGCGCACTGTCGGTCCTCGGCTACGTCGCCGTCCGCCTCGACCGGATCCTGCACCCATCCCGCCCTCAACGGTCCACCCACCCCACTGGCAAAGCCGGGGCCTAGGATGATCCGCCGAGATGGGTGAGCCTGTCCTGGTATTCCTCCGTGGAGATCTCGCCACGTGCGTACCGCTCGGCCAGCACATCCCGCGCCCGATCGACACCGGAACGCTCGACGGGCGAGCTCTGACGTCGGTCCATAGCCGCCCGGACGACCAGCCAGACAACCAATGCAACGAGAGCGAGCCAGAACAGCATCATGAAACCGCTCCACAGCCATCCCCATCCAGCGCCCCACATGTGACCCCAGCCGTCCCAGGGATCGATGGCGGAAAGCGTCATACCCATAACGTCCTCCTCGCACGGTGCCGTTCATCCTTCACAGTGGCAGCGCGCGGCGTCGCTCAGGTAGCGGCCAACGTCCCAGGTCAGGAGGGCTTTCGGCCTTTCTTTCAACCCACGTGAAAGCTCCTGGAAGAACGATCACGTCCAGGCCGAGCATCACCAATGTGATGGCATCACGGCCCAGCAGCCACTTCGACCGGAGTACAGCGGGTGCCACCGGAATACGGCTGAAACGGGCCGCGGGCTTGATCGCCGGCCGTAGGATCTGGGGAGTTGGCGCAGCAAGCTCATCGGCCACAACGACCCCGAGTACCACGAGAAGATCCGGCCCGCACCCCGTCCGGCGCGAGAACACCAGCCTGCTCACTCAGATGATCGCCGACCTCGAAGCCCGGCTCACCGAACCGGCTACGCCCTGTCCGGGGCAGCCTTCGCTTCGGTGGACCGAACGGACCACCCGGTCAGCGCCGCGCCGATCGGCGACGGCGGTCCCACCGCACAGTGCGGTGGGACCGGTCAAGCCGGTCAGCAGCAGCCGGCCCGCGCCTCGGTGGCGGGGACCTCCTGTTCGCCGGGCTGCCCGCCATCCTGCTGCGTGTCCTCGCCGCACACGCACGGCGCGGCCGTCGCGCCCTCGGCCGATGTGGTGGCCGACTTGCCGAGCGTGTCGGCGTCGGCCTTGACCACATACACCTCCCAGGGCTCGTTGCCGGGGCCGTGGACCCAGACTTTGTCCTGCAGGGCATAGCAGCAGGAGGTGCCGTTCTCCTCGAAGGTGGCCAGCCCGGCGTCCT
The DNA here is from genome assembly GCF_040605375.1 of Nonomuraea sp. NPDC005650. Classification (NCBI taxonomy): domain Bacteria; kingdom Bacillati; phylum Actinomycetota; class Actinomycetes; order Streptosporangiales; family Streptosporangiaceae; genus Nonomuraea; species Nonomuraea sp. NPDC005650. The sequence continues at coordinate 127,238 of NZ_JBEXCR010000039.1, read as the reverse complement.
TGAGCCGCTGGGTGGCGGCGTTGACCTGGGCGGTGTCGGTGACCTCGACGCCGAGGTGGTCCATGCGGGTGTCCTGGCCGGCCTCGCCCTCGATGAGTACCAGCTTGAGCGGAGGCTCGGCGATGGCGAAGTTGGCATAGCCGGGGCGGCGCTTGGCGGGTTCGGTGCCGAACAGCTTGGAATAGAAGGCGATCGAGCTCTCCAGGTCGGCGACGCGCAGGGCGAGTTGGACACGTGACATGACGATCTCCGATCGTTGTTTCGATGGATGTCTAAGCAGTCTCGAGTTTGCGTGCCTGCTTAGGAGTCTGTCAAATTAGAGATATGTCGAAGCAGGAGCTGCCGGTGCTCGCCTCCGGATGCTGCGCGCCGCTGGTCGCCGAGCCGGTCGGCCAGGACGAGGCGGCCGAACTGGCCCGGGTGTTCAAGGCCCTCGGTGACCCGATCCGGGTGCGGCTGCTGTCGCTGATCGGCGCGCACGAGGGCGGCCGCGTCGCCGGCGACGGGGTCTGCGTCTGCGAGCTGACCGGTGCGTTCGAGGTCACCGCACCGACGATCTCCCATCACCTCAAAGTGCTGCGCGAGGCCGGTCTCATCGACAGTCAGCGGCGCGGCACCTGGGTCTACTACTGGATCATCCCGGCCACGCTCAAGCGCCTGACGGGCGTGCTCGCCCTGCCCGAGGCTCTGACCGCGGACGCCCCGTGAGCCCGCTAGAAGCGCATCTGGCACGCCGGGCGCTGGCCGAGTTCACCGGCACCGCCGCCCTGGTCACGGTGGTGGTCGGCTCCGGCATCATGGCGGCCGGTCTGTCGCGCGACGTCGGCGTTCAGCTGCTGGCCAACAGCCTGGCCACCGCGGCGGGCCTGGCCGTGCTCATCGTGGTCCTCGCGCCGGTGTCCGGCGCGCACTTTAACCCCGTCGTCACGCTGGCGGCCTGGATCCTGGCCCGCCGCGAGGCTGACCCTGCCGTGCGCGGTCGCGATCTGGCCGCCTACCTGCCCGCCCAGATCGCCGGGGCCCTGGCCGGAGCGGTGCTGGCGAACACGATGTTCGCGCTGCCGCCCGTCCAGGTCTCGGCCCACGACCGCTCAGCACCGCATCTGCTGCTAGGCGAGGTGATGGCAACCGCCGGGCTCATCGTGGTCATCTTCGCCCTGACCCGGCAAGGCCGGGCGGCGCTGGCGCCGGTCGCGGTCGGTGGCTACATCGGCGCGGCCTACTGGTTCACCTCGTCGACGTCCTTCGCCAACCCGGCCGTCACCCTGGGCCGGGCCGTCACCGACACCTTCGCCGGGATCGCGCCCGCCTCGGCTCCCGGCTTCATCGCCGCCCAGCTGGCCGGGGCCGCGCTCGGCGGCCTGCTGCTGGCCGTCCTGTTCCCGAACGCCGCACAGAACGCCTCACAACCTGGCACGGCGCCCGCGCCCGATGCTGTCCGCCAGCCGGCCGCCGCCGACCTGCCCTGAAGAGGAGAACCGATGCCCGACCAGCCCGACCAGCCGCAGGTGTTGTTCGTCTGCGTTCACAACGCCGGCCGCTCCCAGATGGCCGCCGCCTTCCTCACCCACCTGGCAGGCGATCGCGTCCTGGTCCGCTCGGCCGGACCGGCACCCGCCGAGGAGGTGAACCCGGCCGTGGTGAAAGCGATGGCCGAGGCCGGCATCGACATCTCCGCCGAAATCCCCAAAGTGCTCACCACCGGCGCCGTCCAGGCCAGCGACGTGGTCATCACCATGGGCTGCGGCGACGCCTGCCCGATCTTCCCCGGCAAACGCTACGAGGACCGGCAACTCGATGACCCCGCCGGTCAGGGCCTCGACGCCGTGCGCCCCATCCGCGACCAGATCGAGGCCCGCATCCGCGCCCTGATCGCTGACCTCCTACACCCTGCTGCAGGCCCTGATCGCCTCCACCGAGGCCGCCGGCGTCTGGACCATTCAGTCCGGCATCTTCCCCGAGAACACCGCCAGCCTCGCTCTGCACGCCCGCGCCGGGTTCCGGGTGATCGGCACCCGGCAGCGCGTCGGACGCCATCACGGCCTCTGGCGCGACGTCGTGCTCATCGAGCGGCGCAGTCCGGTCATCGCCTGAAGGAACAGGCGCTTCACCGGCCGCCAGCCAGGCAACTTGCCTTTCATGGCTTACATGCCTGCAAGCATCTGACCAGCCAGATCGCTCAACAACCCTAGATAACGATTGCTGTGCGGGGAGCCTGAGACAGGCGACACCATGACATGGACCGTGCAGTCAGACGGGACATACGAAAGAAGCGCATACCCTCTTGACCGATCACCGCTGATCGCCGCCGCTGCCCCGGACCACGACCAGCGGACATGGCGAATGGTGCAGGAGCGCGTGACTCACCGACCCGAGAACCATCCCGGTGAGCGTTCCGTGCCCGCGTGACCCGACCACGAGCAGGTCGGCTCCTGTCGCCGCTTGGCGCAGAACTTCGACGGGATGCCCGTGCACGTTCTCCTCGATCATCTCGACGTCCGGGTGTTGTCCCTGGCGACCGGCGAGCGTTTCCTTGAGCACGAGCAACTCTTTCTGCTCGCTCTCGGCGTCCGCCGGTGCGAAGCCGCCCAGTCGCGGCCAGGCCCATGCGTGTACGACACGCAACCGTGCCTTTCGCAGCTCCGCCTCGGCGAATGCGAAGTCCAGCACTGCATGGGAGCTGGGCGAGCCGTCGACGCCTACCACGATCTCGCCGCGCGGGAGCGACGGCAACGCACGTACCACGACAACGTCACACGCGGCATGGCCGGCGACGCCGTAGGCCACCGAGCCGACCAGCATGCCACGTACACCTCCGAGCCCATGACTGCCGACCACCAGGAGCTCGGCGTCCTGCGATGCCTCTATCAAGGCGAGACGCGGATCCCCTGGCAGTACGAGGGTCTTCACCTCGGCCGTCGGCTGCTCATGGACCGCTCGCGACTTGCCCCCGGCGAGCACGGTCTCGCAGCCCTCGCGCATCCACGTGGCCACCGCGGCAAGGCGACCGTCTCCGGTCTCGCAGATCCATCGGGGCATGGCGTGGGCCACGATGAGCGGCACATCGCGAAGCGTCGCCTCTCTTGCCGCCCAGCTGACGGCCTCCAAGCCTGCCTGCGATCCATCGACCCCAACTATGATCATGGCACACCTCCTGAGTTCCGCTGGAATGCTTTGCCAGTCGAGCAGCAGCCCCGATCGGCACTCTGGCGCTGGATCTCCTCGAGGGGATGATGCGTCTCTGCCCCTTTCAGTTTGGGAAGCATCCAGGCCGCAGACATGAGACAAAGGTCCTGATGCCTCGCCCTTCGGTCCCTATTCGGCGACCCATATCAAGTTTCATGAAAGAAATGGCGCCGGATGAGGACCTGTGAAGGTGCCAGACGGTCAGGGAGCTCTCGACCTCACCGTAGCCTTCGGCGCAGTAACCGTGAGCATTCCGTCGCACAACGTGGCGGGGGCTTTCGGCCCTGACCGGACTGACTTCTGGCTCTGCAATCACAAACCGGCAGCGGGTCCGATGGAGGTGTGAGCGAAGGAGAAGAACCGGTGATCATCGTAGGAGTGGACGGCTCAGCTACCTCGCGAGCCGCTGTGAAGTGGGCAGCCGGGGACGCCTTCCGGATGCGCCTGCCGCTCCGGATCGTGCATGCCGTGGACCCCTCCACATGCCAGATCGGCGAGCCCGCTAACCCAGACCTGGCCGACGCGTTGCTCCGCAGAGGGCAAAGGATCCTGCGCGAAGCGGAAGCCCTCGTCCAGGAGCGCAGCCCCGCGGTTGAGGTCACGACGCAGGAGGCTGAGGGTGCGGCTGCCCCGGCCCTACGCGAGCTGGCGAAGGACGCGATCGAGATCGTGGTCGGCCGGTGTGGGCTGGGTGGGTTCAACGGCCTGCTGCCAGGCTCGGTCAGCGTTGACCTGGCCGGTCAGGCCTGCTGCCCTGTGGTCGTGGTGAGCGGCGAACTGAGACCGGTGTACGAGGAGGTCGTTGTCGGGGTGAACAGCTCGCTGGTGTGCGAGCCTGCGCTGGCCTACGCCTTCGAGCAGGCGAGGTTGCGCGGCGCCACACTGAGGGTTGTGCATGCCCTCGAACCGGACGCCGCCTATGACATGGACGAGGTCCACCGGATGGTCCACGATCGGATGGAAGCGCTCCGAAAGGAGTACACGCAGGTGACGGTGATCGAGGATGTTCGATCCGCGCAGCCCGTGGACGCATTGGTCGACGCCTCCGAATGGGCGGACCTACTGGTGGTTGGTTCGCATGGACTCGGCACTGTCGGATCGCGGCTGTTCAATTCGGTCAGCCGCAGCGTCTTGTTCCACGCCCGCTGCTCGGTAGCAGCGGTTCACTCATGGCAACCACCGAGAAACAGCGGATCTTGGACCTCACGTCACGGGGCGTGCTCATTCTCCCTGGTCGGCCCATAGCCGGGCGGACAGCATCACCCGGTTGCGGCGCCGAATCAATGGGGAGAGGTCACCGCCACTCGGCCATCGCGATCTGCGTGACCGGTGCCAGCAGAAGGCAAGGGGCGAATCGGTTTCCCCGGTTGCCGAGCACGAGTAGGGTCGCGCCCTTCGTCGCGTCGATGGGTTGGTGTTCTGTGTGGCGAGGAGGGCTTGTGCCGTTGCCGCGGCTTGGGCCCTCTCGTCGTGTTTCCGCAGCATCCCGAATTCGCAGCCGTAAGGAACCTGGGAAAGAGGGACGACCACTGCCGCCAGAACACCCCTGCTCGGCCTGGCTGTGGACGGCAAGGCCCTGCGCGGCAGCAGCACCGGCAACGGCGTCACTCACCTGCTGGCCACCGTCCGGCACGACACCCAGACCGTGCTCGCCCAGCGGCAGGTCGAGGCCACGAGCAACGAGATCCCCGCCTTCACGCCCCTGCTGTCCGGCCTGGACCTGTCCGCGATGGTCATCACCACCGCCACCGACCACTACCGCAGCCACCCCGCCGACGGTCTTCAACTCCTTGGTCTCAGCAGTGAGAACACATGAGGGCCATCGGTCGTGATGTCTCCGGCTAGCTTGTTGGCGCCCGCACTCGGTTCAGGTCAGCGAGCGCACGCCCGCGACGTCGTACTCGGCCACCGAGGCGGCGAGAACCGCAGCGCGTTGCGTGTCGCCGGGGCCGCTGCCGCGGAACGCCTCGACGGCCGTCTGCGACTCCCAGCGCTCGAAGATGTTGATACGGCGGACATCCACCAGGTCCGCACTGATGGCGAAGTCAAGGCAGCCGGGTGCGCGGCGGGCCAGCTCAATGACGCCCACGCAGTCCGTGAGATAGCGCTCGCGCTGCTGCGGGTCGACGACGATATGGCCCGCGACGATTACCATGTGCTGCTCCTCTGCCGAGTCCGAACTGATCGTTGCGGGTTATGACCGTCGACCGAGCAGAAACTCATCGGTACGCGCACGACGAACACGACGATCCTCCGCCGCGCCGGACAGTCCCGCTGAGATGAGAGCGCATTCTCGCTTGGCCGCATGCCCAGGTGGACCATGGGCTGCTACCCCGCACATCGCGACCACCATCTTCAACCCCCGGATCTCGCCACATGAGAACGCTTCAGCCCTGGACATCCAATGGAGTCGGAGCTACTGGCTGTGATCTGTGGCGTGCAAGCAGGTCAGAGTGAGATAGGCGACGTGATCTCTCTCGACTTGTGGCTGCCACGGGGCCGATGACGGCGAGTCCTGGAGATGCCCACTTCGTCCCCTACTGAATCAATGCGCGGTTCGAACCACAAGGCGTGGTTTGCCATCAGGAACGATGTAGCCCGATCGCATGCTGACTTGACGTAGTCAAATAACTACTTAAAGTAATCCTTCTGGAACTGCAAAGCGATGGAGGATGTGATGGCATCACGGGCAAGTGGATCGATCGCGCTACTCGTAGGCTGACTGATCCTGGGCGTCGCCGGACCGGCATCGGCTCAGATGTCGGGTTGGCGAGACAGCTACGCCGACGGCAGCGTAACGGTTCCCGCCGACCGGTCGTCGATCAGGGTGTGCGACGGCAAGGACGATAGCCGCGCCTACAAGGCGGTCTGGCACAACGACAATCCCGTCGACGCCAGGAAGGCGTTCGAGGTGTGGGCGCCTCAGGGTGGCTGCGCTGCGGATGACTCCTTCTGGGGGTCGGCCAAGGTCTTCAAGCTCTGCTACGGGCACCTCGGCGCCAACAAACTGGTCGCCTGGGATGGCTGCAAGGCGTCAATATGGCCAGGCGGCCACTAGGGCGTGTCCCGTGGATCTTTAGTGGCGGGTTGGTGTAGATCAGTCCAGTGGAAGATCGCCTGAATCGTCATGATCTGACTGATGTCGAGTGGGAACGGCTGGCCCCTTTGCTGCCGGCTAACCCGAGGCAGGGCGGCCGGTGGGCGGATCACCGGACGGTGATCAACGGGGTCTTCTTCCGGGTACGGACCAACATCGCCTGGCGTGACCTGCCGTTCTCCTATGGGAACTGGAAGACCGTTTATAACCGGCATCGCCGCTGGTCAATGGACGGCACCTGGGAGAAGATCCTGGACGGGCTGCGGGCCGGATGTGACGAGGTCGAGGGCGAGGACTGGACGGTGAGCGTGGACTCCACCGTGGTGCGTGCCCATCAGCATGCCGCCGGAGCCCGCCACCGGCCGCCGGCCGATTTCCCGTCAAAGGGGACGGCGTAGATCACAAACCAGTGAAGGGGCGGGAAGCGCTGGGCCGTTCGCGTGGCGGGTTGAGCACGAAGGTGCACCTGGCCGCCGACCGGCGTTGCCGTCCGATCGCCCGGATCATCAGCCCCGGCCAGCACGGCGACAGCCCGTACTTCCGGCGTGTGCTGGAGGGTGTACGCATCCCACGCCGCGGGCTGGGCCGTCCCCGTAAGCGCCCTGGGCGTGTGCTGGCCGACAAGGCCTATTCCTCCCGCGCCAACCGTGCCTACCTGCGCCGACGCGGCATCAAAGCGGTCATCCCGATCAAGAAGGACCAGCAGGCCAACCGCCTCAAGCAAGGCAGTAAGGGTGGGTGACCGCCCGGGTTCGACACCGAGCGGTACAAGGAGCGCAACACCGCCGAGCGGTGCATCAACAAGATGAAGGGCTACCGTGCAGTTGCCCTTCGCACCGACAAGCGTGAGCGCATCTACCAGGGCACCGTCGACGTCGTCTCGATCAGGATCTGGCTCCGCGACCCGGTCCAATGATCCACGGGACACTCCCTAGTGGAGGTGCTAGCTCTAGCAGGGGCCGCTAGCGCTAGCGGCCTGTTCCCCTACGTCGATCCGGGCGGTGAGTGCGGCGGCCTGGCGGCCAGGATGCGCCATGCGCCGGCTGAGCACGGGCGTCGCCGGCCATCCCCACCCCGTAAGGGCGGCGGGTGAGGGCACTCTCTATCCGAAAAGCGCAATCTTTGCACGCGGCCTGGATAGCCACAGGCCATGTTCCCCTATGTAATTGAAAAGCACAGGCTGGACCGACTGCGGTAACTCCATGCACGAACCATGAGGCGAGAAAGATATGAATCTTTTCAAAAAGACAATGATCGGCATGTCAGTGCTTGGCGCGACCCTCTGCCTCACATCCGTACTAGGGGTCCCAACTGCTCAGGCTGAAGTATGGAATTGCGACGCGGCGCCCGATCCGGAAGCCAACATGGGATATGCTCAGTGCTTTGAGGGATTCGGTAGCTATCACGTACGGGTCCAATGCAACTCAGCACACTGGCCATACACGAGAAACATCGATGGTCCCGTGGTGTACAAAAGCACTAATCAGAGGCCGGGGCCAACTTCTGCGGTCTGGGGGCAGCCAAATGGCTGCCATGTCGTTGATGCGTGGGTCGTCGCCCTCTAACCTCAATCTTCCGTGCGAGAGTTGGAAGGCCCACAACCTGCCAGTTGGCCAACTGGCGAGACTCGGCGGGCGAATGATCGACTCCGGGCCGCCGATGGGGGATCACCAGCAGGTCCGCTCGGGGGTGTGATGGCCTGGTGAGGCGTCCAATGAAAACGCCCCGAAGCGATCACGCTTCGGGGCATTTTACTGCAACGGTCCTACCCGAACAGGTCGCTGACCTGCGGCCTTCACTGTCGCCGTGCGTGTAGATCTCCACCGTGACCGAGATGCGGCTATGGCTGAGGATCTCCATCGCATCGCGTGGCGCGACTCCGAGCTTCTTGAGTAGCGATGCGGCGGTGTGCCGTCTTCGCGCGTGCCGACCTCGACCGGTCCGACGGACGGGACGGCCGGGATCGGGATGGCCTGTGGATCACGGCGGGGGAAGGTCGGCGCGAGGTGTCCGGCCTTGAGGACGGCGACGCGGTAGGAGCACGCCTACCGCGCCGTACTGATCGAACGCTCCGACTGGATTGCCATACCGCCGCGCAGGTGCAGCCCTTACGATCGCCACGGCGTGACCCGCCGCCATACGTGTTCGGACGAGCCAGGGTTCGTTCCTCACGCTGGCTCACCGGCAACCTGGCTGATCGCCGTGCGGGGAAGCGTCCGAGGTGGCGGAGAGGTCGGCGCCGGGATGGTAGCTGTGGCCTTCTGGTGGTAGACGGCGCACCGATCGGCGAAGATCATCGAGCGTGGCCCATGGCGGAGTTGTCAGCTGAGAGGAAACGTCCGTGATCGACTCAACCTACAGCGAGTGGTTTCGCCTGCGAACTCGGCTGGTGGTCGACTTGACGTGGTGTTCCGCCACCAAGATTGACGACGTCCTGGCGGCGTACGGCATCTCACCCGAGAGCACTCAGCCGGCACGCTTCAACGCTGACGACGTCAGCATGCTCATCGGGCGTCTCGGCAACGGCACCGTCATCATGGACTACCGCGTCGATTCTGTCACCGATGGAGCTCTTCCCATTCTGGCGCAGTACGGCCCCTGCCTGAGCGCTGTATGGATCGATGACGCCCCAGCGTTGGTCTCTTATCGCACGGAAAGTGGCCTGGTGGTCAAATTCGACATGATGGATTGGGGCTGGGATCCAATTCCTGATCTCGCCAGTGTCGAGCGATGGATCGCCGCCGGCCCAGCGGGTCGGGAGACCTGGGAGAACCGTTACGATCTCGCCACGCTCATCACCGCCGAAGCGCTATGTCGGGCTGTGGTCGATGACGAATGGGTGCGATCGGTACACACTGGAGTCACCTCACCAGATCCACTGGGGCAGGAGATGCCGTCAGCCCCACGCTCTCTCAGCTCGATCATCGCCAAATATGGGGACCGCACACCGTAGGACAGAGGTCCGGCAGAACACACCCGCAACCGATCATGATGCGGGGCGTTTCCTGGCCGAGTGGCGTATCGCGTTGGTGGCCGGCTCGCTGACAATGAGCTCTCAAAGCACCTGCCATAGCATCGCCCAGTGCTTCAACTCTTTGGGCTCACAGGCCGAAACGTCTTTCTCACAGTCGGCATCGCCGGCCTTTTCGTCGGAGGGTTCCTCGCCCTCAACGGAGAACAGGGCAAAGGTGCCTCCCTCCTCCAGATAGCAATGATCGCCATGCTCGGAGCGATCGCCTGCGCCATCACCGAGCATCGCGACAAGGGGAACTGATGCTTCCGGCGCGGGCCTCGGCTCCGGGATGATCGCCGGGGATCGGCAGTTCCAAGGGGGACGAGGGAAAGGACCAAGGGCTGGCCTTACTGCAACGCGTACTGCAACAGCCGCACACAACCGCTCACGAGCACGCTCGCCGGCCACCGCTGCGAGCTACCGGATCGGGGTCGAGGACCGGTTGACGACCTTGTAGGGCGCGGCGTTGTCGCACGCGGGGTGCCGGGTGGCGCATCGCGCACCGCAGGCTATCCCCCCGCCCCCGTACGACGAGGGAGGGGTGACGGATCCGCTACTTGAGCGTGCGGGTGGCGAGCTTGTCGAACTCGCGGTCCGGCAGTGCCCGGTTGAGTTCCAGGAGCTTGTCCGCCATCCAGCCGACCGCGTAGCGGGTTTCCGGCTGATCGGACTCGATCGCCTCCCGGATGACCTGTGCGACGACGTCGGAGTCGGAGCCGTTGTCGAGGCCCGTCTCGCTGCGCTGGGCCATGGCCTCTGCCATGGCGCGATAGGCGCCGTTGCCGGAGATCTCCCGCAGTTGGGCGGCGGTGTGGTCCTCGAACTCGGTCCTGATGATGCCGGGCTGGATGATCACAACGTTGATCCCGAACGGCTCGACCTCCATGCGCAGCGTGTCCGAGAAGGCCTCGAGTGCGTGTTTGGCGGCGTAGTACCAGGAGCCGAGCGGCAGTGCGATCTCGCCGCCGATCGAGGAGACGTTGACGATCGTGCCGGACCGCTGCGCGCGCAGGTGCGGCAGGACGAGCTGGACGAGCCTGGCCGGCGCGAAGAGGTTGACCTCGAACTGGTCGCGCGCCTGGTCCAGCGGCACGTCCTCGACGGCGCCGTGCAGGACCGTGCCGGCGTTGTTGACCAGGACGTCGATCCGCCCCTGCTGCGTGAGGACGGTGTCGACCGCCCGGTCGAGGTCCTCATGAGAGCGCGCGTCCATCTGGAGCGCGTGGCCGCCGGCGGCGCGGATGGCCCCCATCTTGTGCACGCGACGGGCGGCGCCGTAGACCACGTGACCCGCCCGCAGCAGGTCGAGCGCGGTCGTCATACCGATCCCGGACGAGGCTCCGGTGACCAGACATACCTTCATCGTTCACACCCTTCTGGCGCTGTGTGTTCAGTACCGGACACGAGCCGGGTCGAGGTTGCGTTATCCACGGGTGCGAGCTGCGCCCTGGTCCGCCCGCCGTCCACAGTCGCACCCGTGGGTGCCACTACCAGGTGACCGGCAGGGCGGCCACGCCGTAGATGGAGGCTCGCGGTCGCAGCGGCACCTGCTCGGCCGGTACGGCCAGCCGCAGCGTGGGGAAGCGGCGCAGCAGCGCCGGGTAGGCCAGCCGCATCTCCATCCGGGCCAGTTGCTGGCCCAGGCACTGGTGGATGCCGTGACTGAAGCCCAGCTGCTGCCCGGCCTGGCGGGTGACGTCGAAGCGGTCGGGGGCGGGGAAGCGGGTCGCGTCCCGGTTGACGACCGGGAGGCAGATTGTCACGGTCTCTCCGGCTTTGATCGTCTGCCCGGCGAGCGGCACGTCGGCCCTGGCGACCCGGATCGGGCCGACGTGCGTGACGCTGAGGTAGCGCATAAGCTCCTCGACCGCGGTCTCCGCGACACCGGGATCGGTGCGTACGAGGTCCGCCTGCTCGGGGCGGCACAGCAGCAGGAACGTGCCCAGGCTCAGCATGTTCGCGGTGGTCTCGTGCCCGGCGGTCAGCAGCAGCGTGGCCACCCCGGTGAGCTCCTCGTGGTTCAGCTCGCCACCGGTGGCCAGCTCGCTGAGCAGATCCTGGCCGGGTTCGGCCCGCTTGCGTCCGACCAGCTCGGAGAGGTAGCCCATCAGCTCGGCGGCCGCGGCGCCCCGCTGTTCGATGGAGTTGTCGAGGTTCACCGCCTGCGCGGTGGTGTCCTGGAAGCGTGAACGCTCGTCGTACGGCACGCCGAGCAGCTCGCAGATCACCAGCGACGGGATCGGCAGCGCGAACGCGTGGACGAGGTCCGCGGGAGCTCCCGAGCGGGCCATCTCGTCGAGCTGACCGTCGATGATCTCCTGGATCCTGGGCTCCAGCCTCCGCATCTTCCGCATGCTGAAGTGCCCGGTCAGCAGCCTGCGGTAGCGGGAGTGCTCGGGGTCGTCCATCGCGATGAAGAAGCCTGGCGGGATCACCAGATCCGTCAGCCCCTCGGGCGGCGCCAGCTCCTTGATCGGCGGCGCGGCGCCCTGCTGGGTGTTGCTGAAGCGCGGGTCGTCGAGCACCGCGCGTGCCTCGGTGTAGCCGGTGACCAGCCAGCCGGGCCGCCCGTCGGCGTAGGTCATCGGGTGCAGCGATCCGTGGAGCTCTTTCAGCACGGTCGGCGGCTGGAACGGGTCCTCCCGCTCGAGCGGCAGCGCTTTGAGGGTTTCCATGCCTCCCAGAAAAGCGCACAGACTGCGAAATTGCAACCTATGCATAAACGCAGGGCTTGCGATAGGGTGACGCCGTGGAAGGCCATCGCGAACGCAAGAAGGTCCGCACCCGCCGCGCGCTGCTGGAGGCCGCGGTGCGGCTGTTCGGCGAGCGGGGCTACGAGCAGACCACCATCGCCGAGATCGCCGCGGCGGCCGACGTGGCGCCCAGGACCTTCTTCGCGTACTTCGCCAGCAAGGAGGATGTGCTCTTTCTGCAGGCCGGGGATCGCTGGCAGGTCATGCGCGAGGTGATCGCCGGGCGGAAACCGGGAGAGCCCCTGGGAGATCTGCTGAGCCGGATGTTCGAGGCCCTGGTGCGCGGCCTGGCCGAGGACGACGAGTTGGACTTCTCGCTGTCGCCGCTGCGGGCGCGGCTGGTGTTCACCGAGCCCGCGCTGCGGGCACGCGGGCTGACGCTCATGCTCGAGGGGCAGCCCCTGCTGGCCGAGGCCCTGTGCGAGGTCTACCCCGAGCTGGATCCCGTGGCGGCGGGCGCGGCGGTCGGCAGCTTCCTGGGCGCACTCGCCGTGGCGGGGCTGGTCGCCCAGCAGCAGGGCGGCTCCAACGAGGACGTCCTGGCCGCCGGCCGGCGGGGGATCGAGATCGCGGTCAACGGGCTGTCGAGCCTCGACGGTCCCTGACGCGCGGCCGGGCTCCTGCGCGGCCCCAGCGAGTGGGTGTCAGCGCCATCCAGCCGTACGAGCTACATCCGGGTCCGCGCGTACGCCTGCAGTGCGTCGCGGACGAACATCGCCCCCGCGGCGTCGTCGTACATGGCGGAGAAACGGGGGTCGTCGACGTACATGTCCCCCAGGCATTTCACCATCTCGATCGAGCGCTCCCGGTCGCCGTCGGCCGTTGGAGTGCCCGGGATCCGGCTCAGCCACTGGACGTGCCGGGCGGCCAGTGACTGGGCGTGTTCGGAGGTCGGAGAAACCCCGGCCTTCACCGCGGCGACCCATGCGGCGACGAGGTCCTCGGCGGCCTGCTTCCAGACCCGCTGCTGGTCAAGGGTCTTGCCGTGCCACCAGTCGTTGCTCACCTGGAACGCGCGCTCGCCCCAGCGTGAGATCACCTCGTCCTTGTAGCGGTCGTTGAACCCCGCCAACATGACGTCCATCCGCGGTTCCGCCCCCGCCTGCAGGGCTTCGAGCGTGTGACGCACAGACCGGATCTGCCGTTCGATGCGGTCCCGCTCCTCTTCCAGCGCGGCGATGTGGGCGCGGAGCCCGTCGCACGTGTTCACCTCGTCGGCCAGGACCTCGGCGATGGCCGGCAAGCTCATGCCGAGCCGGCGCATGAGCAGGATCCGCTGGAGCCGGGCGACCGCGGTGGCGTTGTAGTAGCGGTACCCGTTCGCGCCGACGCGGGACGGGGCCAAGAGCCCGAAGCGGTCGTAGTGACGCAGGGTGCGGCTGGTGATGCCGGCCCTCGCCGCGAGTTCCTGGATCGTCCACTCCATCGTTCCAGTGTTACCCGCGGCGGAGCGTGGTCGCGATGATCTCCGAGCTGTCGGCGTGCAGGGCCTGCGCCGCCGTCTGTCCGGTCGCCGCCAGGTAGGCGTCGACCAGCCGGTTGCCCGCGGCGTAACCGGCGCCCATCGGCAGTCCCACCGGGGTGAGGCCGAAGCGCTCGGCGCTGGGGTCGCCGTGCACCCAGGCGGTGAAGTTCTGCATGCCTGTCACGTCGAGCCCGGTGAGCACCTTGCCGAAGACCTCGTCGTCGTGCAGGTGCGGCACGCCGATGCGGGCGGGGCCGAGCTCGTCGCCGTAGAGCTGGCGGGCGAAGGCGTCGGCCAGGCCCTCGCCGACGATGTGCTCGCCGACTGTGACGGTCATCGGGTCCCACACGACCCCGCCCGGGCTGTAGCGCAGGTTGTGGTTGAGTTCGTGCACGGCGGTGGCCTCCAGGCGCTCCACGTTCTCGGGGAAGGGCCAGAACGTGATGGCGATGTGGCCCGAGATGCCGCCGAACCCGGTCAATCCCTTGCAGGGACCCATGAAGTGTTCGTCACCCGGATCGCCGAGGACGAACAGCACGGTGATGTCCGGGGCCTCCAGCCCCGGCGTCGCTTCCAGCAGCACGGTGAGAGCGTCGTCGAGGGCGCGTTGCATCCGCTCCCAGGCTCCGGCCGCCGCCAGGGTTTCGAGCGCGTCGAGGCAACGCTCCTCGTCGCGGTCGAGGGGGAACCCGGACGCTTCGAGGTGCACGGCGACCAGGTCGACCTCACCGGGGCTGTAGCGGTACATGCCCCGGTTGGCCTCCAGCATCGAACGCAGCAGGTCAACGCGGTCCGCGACCGGGGCCAGCAGGATCCGCCGCATGGCGGAGTAGGTGTCAAGAACGGTGATGGACATGGCCCCGATGCTAGAAGTTGACGCAGCGTCAAGGTCAAACCCGTCGAGGTACGGTCGCCATGCCATCACGCGGTCTCGCCCCGCAAGACGCAAAGCCGTGCCGCCGACGGCGCGTCACCCGGCCGTGTGCGCGAGGATGGCGGCGGCCAACTCCTCGTGCACCTCCGGCGGCAGCGTGTGCCCCATGCCCGCCACGATCACCAGCCGTGCACCCGGGATCTGCTCCGCGATGATCGCGCTGTGGCCCGGCTTGGCCGGCTCGTGGCTGCCCTCGATGACCAGTGTGGGCGCCTTCACCTGATGGAGCACGCCCACCGGCTCGAAGTCGGGCTTGGCCATGGCGGCCAGCCGGTGGTTGGCCACCGCCGACAGGTCGCGGGCCCGGTCGTAGACCCGTTCCTGCAGGCGCCGCGCCGCGTCCTCGTCGAAGGGCAACGCGGTGCCGTGCAGCAGGCGCTGCTCGGCGATCATGCCGTCGATCTGCGCGCGCCGGTCCGCCGGTGGCGGGGCGGCCATCAACGTACGGTAGAAGGCCACGAACTCCGGCGCCGGCTCCGGCAGGCTCCCCTCGGGCTGCGGCTGTCCCATCAGGGCCCGCATGATCACCTGGCCTTCGCCGCCGCCGAGCGGGGAGGAGCCGATGACGGTCAGCGAACGAACCCGCTCCGGCCGCTCCACGGCCACGAACTGGCCGAGCAGGCCGCCCGCCGAGTGGCAGACCAGGTGCGCGCTCTCCAAGCCATGGGCGTCCATCACGCGGTAGACGTCGTTCTTGATGTCGTCCCATGTGTACGGCTCCGCCGCGAAGTCGACGGTGCCCGACATGCCGGTGTCGCGATGGTCGTACCGGATCACCCGGCGGCCTCCGGCGGTCAGGCGGCCGACGAACTCGTCCGGCCACAGGATGCCCTGCGACATCGAACCCATGATCAACAGGATCGGCGCATCCGTGTCGGCGCCGAACTCTTCGCTCCAGATGTTCACGTTTTGCATGTCTCAGAGCATGTCGTCTTCGGCTACGGGTGCCTTCTGTAGAACTACTAGTCGCGCCAGCTCCGTACGGGAGCTGATGCCCAGCTTCGGATAGATCTTGTACAGGTGATACTCGACCGTACGCGGGCTCAGGAAGAGCTGGGCGGCGATCTGCTTGCTCGACATCCCGTCGGCGACCAGGCTGGCGATGCGCAGCTCCTGTGGGGTCAGCGCGTCGAACACGGCCGCGGGCGGGGCCTGCCCGCTCTCGCCCGCCGCGCGCAACTCCTCCTGCGCGCGCCGCGCCCAAGGCCGGGCACCCGCCTGCTCGAACGTCTCCCACGCCATCCGCAGCCGCGCCCGCGCCTCGCCCGGCCGATGCGCGCGACGCAGGCGCTCGCCCATCAGCAGGGCCGTCCTGGCCGCCTCGAACGGGTTGGTGTGCAGCCGCAGCGCCTCGCCGAAGGCGTGCTCGGACGACTCGACCAGGCCCCGGCAGCGGGCCAGCAGCGCGTGCGACTCGGCCGTGGCGGCGTGCGTCGACCACTGCTCGTACGCGGTCAGCGCCGCCCGTGCGGCCGCCTCGTCGCCCGCACCCACGGCGGCCTCGATGCGGTCCGGCGCCATCCGCCACACCACGGTCGGATGCCCGGCGCCCGGTCCCGCCGCGGCGACGGCCGTGAAACGGTCGTGCGCCGCCGCGTAGCGGCCCAGGCACAGGTCGAGCATCGCCAGCGCGTATGCGGCCACTCCCGCGCGCAATCCCACCCGATGTGGGATGGCGATGGCCAGCGCCTCGCGGGCCTGCCGTTCGCAGGGCTCCTCCTCGCCGCGCAGCGCCGCCAGCACCGCCAGGTTGGCCAGGTGCGCGGCCACCGTGTTCTCGTACCCGGCCTCCCGGGCCAGCGCCAGGCCCTCCTCGGAGACGGCCTGGCTGCGCGCCAGCCGCCCCGCGATGCGCTCGGCCGTCGCCACGAACTCCAGCACGACCGGCAACTGCCCGCTCATCCCCGACACCCTGGCCACCCGCCCGGCCCGACCGGCCAGCTCGGCGGCCAGGTCTGCCTCGCCCAGGTAGCTGGCCGCAGCCGTCGCCCACAGGTATCCCGCCGCGTCCTCCAGCTCGCCGACCCGGGCCAGCGCCCGCCGCAGCAGGCCCGGCCCGGCATCGTCGCCGTCCAGCGTCAGGCCGATCCCGGCCACCGTGTCCCGTAGGAAACCCTCGGGGTGCGCTGCCGCCCTCCGGCCGAGCTCGACGATGGCCGCCGTGTCGCCGACGTACGAGGCCGCCTCTGAGGCGTCGGCCAGCATGTCCAGGCTTTCACCCGCCGACAGGATCCGTACGGCCTCGGCGGCGTTGCCCGAGTTCAGCTCGAACCGGCCCCGGAGCTGAGCGATCTCCATGGCGAGAGCGGCATCCTCGCCGGTCTGTTCGCGAGCCTCGGCCAGCAGCGACTCCGCCTGTCCCGGGCGGCCGCCGAGCCAGGCAGCGATGGCGGCGTCCTTCAGGCGGACGGCACGCGCGCACGGCTCGGGGGTCAGCTCGGCGGCCCTGGCCAGGGCCGTGGCGGCGGTGCCGTACCCGGCGCGGTCGCGCGCCCGCTCCGCGGCGGCCACCAGCGCGGCGGCGACCCGCTCGTCCTGCCCCAGGGCGGCTCCGGCCAGGTGCCAGGCGCGACGGTCGTCCGTGGTCAGCTCCGCCAGTACGGCGTGCACCCGGCGGACGTCGGCGGGACCGGCCGCCTCGTGGATCGCGGATCGGATGAGCGGATGACGGAAGCGCACGCTCGTGCCCGACACCCCGGCCAGCCCGTTCTCCTCCAGCTCGGCCAACGCCACCCGCCCAACCCCGCCCCCCGTGCTCTCGGCGAACAGCCGGTCGGTGGCGCGCAGGACCAGGTCGAGGTCGGCCTCCACGGCGGCGACCAGGGCGACCAGCCGAGCAGGAGCGGACAACGCGGCCACCTGATCGCCGAAGAGCCGGGCACCACCGGGCAACGGGTCGGGCAGCGGTTCGCGTCCGGCGAGCTGCGCGGGGGTCAGACGGGCCGGGATCTCGCCGAGGGCGAGCGGGTTCGCGCGGGTCAGCGTGACGAGCTCCCGTGCCACATGGGCGGGCAGCACACGGTAGCGGGACTCCAGCAGCTCGGCCGCCGCGGACTCGGGCAGGCCGCGCACGTCCAATGTCAGCGGCACGCCCTTGACCGGAACGTCCCCGCGCACGGCGAACAACATGGCGATCCGTTCCGTCCCCAGCCGCCTGGCGGCGAACAGCAACGCGTCGGCCGAGGCCTGGTCGACCCACTGGAAGTCGTCGACCACGCAAATCAGCCCGTCCGGGGCGGCGGCCTCGGCCAGCAGCGAGAGCACACCGGCCCCCGCCAGGAACCGATCGCCGACGCTGCCCGCCGCAAGCCCCAGGGCCGCGCGCACGGCATCGCGCTGCGGCTCGGGCAGCGCGTCGAGCGAACCGGTCACCGGCCACAGCACCTGGTGCAGCGCCGCGAACGCGAGGTCGGACTCGGACTCAACGCCGGTGGCCCGCAACACCCGCATCGCACCACCGCGCGCGGCCGCCGCGTCGAGCAAGGCGGTCTTGCCCGCGCCTGCCTCGCCCCGCAACGCCACCGCGCCACCAGAACCGTCGCGAGCCCGCGCGATCACCTCGTCGAGTGCGCTGATTTCCGCAGATCTGCCGTAAAGCACAAACACCCACTGTATTCACGGCTTAGGACCGGAGGTTGGTGCGCTCCCGCCGGGTGAGCAGAGCGCAGTGGCCCAATCCGAGCACACCGGACAAGGTCGGATGCACGATCAGGGAGATCAGGAGCCACTCAGGCCAGGTCGCAACAGGACCATCGCTCTTCACGACCAGGGCGAACCCCAGACAGGCAAGGCCGAGCGCCAACAGTCCCAGGCTCAAACGACGGTACTGAGGGCGAGGGATCACGCGACCTGAACGCCATAGGAGCACTGGAACAGCAACGATGACGAAGTACTTGGCTGCCCCACCGGCCAAGGTCCCCACGATCTGGCCGATGGAGGCGTCGAAGAACCCCTGATCGCTCCAGTCGCTCAGCTTGTGCACCCATGATCCGGTTGTCCAGACCAGCACGAGCACCCCGGCGAGGATCAAGAACCCGCCGGTTGTCGCCGGGACCGCACCTTCGTACTTCCCGTTCCCGGCGTTCGGCGTGTCACTCATGAGGCACCGCACCTAGGTGGACGTTCGGCATCGCCGAGCTGTTGCGATGTTGGAATTCTCCACTCCACCAGGCCGACTGACAACTCAGCCGGCAGGCAGGAGCAGTCGGAACTCGGTCCGCCCCGGGTGGCTCAGCACGTCCACCGAACCGCCGTGGGCGGCCATCACGGCCCGGACGATGGCCAGGCCGAGCCCTGCCCCGCCGGTGGCGCGCGACCGGCCGGGGTCCGCGCGGGAGAACCGTTCGAAGATCTCCTCCGAGAGGTCGGCCGGTATGCCGGGACCGTCGTCCGTGACGCTGACCAGCACTTCGTCAGGCAGCCGGCGGACGGCCACGGTGACGGTGGTGCCGTCCGGCGTGTGGACGCCGGCGTTGCTCAGCAGGTTGGCGAGCACCTGGTGCAGCCGGAGCGGGTCGCCGGTCACCGTGATCGGATCCTCCGGCAGCTCCAGCCGCCAGCGGTGGCCGGGGGCGGCGGCCCGCGCGTCGCCCGTGGCCTCGATGGCCAGGCGGGTCAGGTCGACCTCCTCCCTGGCCAGCGGGCGCCCCTCGTCGAGGCGGACCAGCAGGAGCAGCTCGTCGACGAGCTCGCTCATCCGTCCCGACTCGGCGTCGATCCGGCTCAGCGCGTGCCGTACGTCAGCTGACATCTGCCCGCCGTCGCGTAGCGCGAGTTCGGCGTGGCCGCGGATCGCCGCGAGCGGCGTGCGGAGCTCGTGGCTGGCGTCGGCGGCGAAGGTGCGAAGCCGCTGCTCGACCACGTGCCTGCGGGTGAGAGCGGTCTCCACGCGGCCCAGCATGCGGTTGAACGCGGCTCCCACCAGGCCGGTCTCGGTTCGGGGGTCGGTGTCGGGTACGCGTTCGGCCAGGGTCACCTCGCCGCTGTCCAGGGGCAGCTCGCTGACCCTGCGGGCGGTCGTGGCGATGCGTCGCAGAGGGCGCAGCGACAGGCGTACCCAGACGGCGCCCACGACACCGGCGACGGCGAGCGTGCCGGTGAACATCGACAGCTCGAGCAGCTGCAGCCGCCCCACGGCCTCCTCGACCTCGTGCAGGGAGAGGCCGGTGACCAGCACGTCCCCGTCCCGGCCGGCGACGGCGTGGACCCGATAGTCGTCCAGGGCGGACAGGTCCAGGGTCTCCGGAGGCCCGCCGACCGGCAGGGCGGCGAGCGCCTGCTCGTCCTGAGGGCTCAGCTTCACCGGGAGCGCGGCCTCCCGGGCCACGACCCCCACCTGGGTGACGCGCCCGTCGACCAGCCGCGCGCCGAACATGCCCTTGGCCTGCCCGCGCGTGTCCTCGCCGTGCTCGAGGCTGGCGGCGAACCGCACGCCGTAGCCGGTGAGCTGCTGGTCGATGCGGCCGAGCAGGACACGCTCCATCGCCAGCGACGTGGCGACGCCGAGGATCGCGCACGAGAACGCCAGCAGCACCAGCAGCCCGGCGATCATCCGGGCCCTGATCGTGCGCGGCAGGAGGTTCACGGTTTGAGTACGTATCCGACGCCGCGGACCGTGTGGATCAGCGGGCGGCGGCCCGCGTCGATCTTCTTGCGCAGGTAGCTGATGTAGAGCTCGACCACGTGCGCCTGCCCGCCGAAGTCGTACGACCAGACGTCGTCGAGGATCTGCGCCTTGGTCAGCACCCTGCGCGGGTTGTACATGAGCAGCCGCAGCAGCTCGAACTCCGTCGGCGTCAGCTCGATCAACGTGCCGTCCCTGGTCACCTCCCGGGCCTCCTCGTCCATGGACAGCTCGCCCACGACGAGCCGGTCGCCGTCGTCCTGGCGGGCCATGCCCGCCCGGCGCAGCAGCCCGCGCAGGCGGGCGAGCACCTCCTCCAGGCTGAAGGGCTTGGTCACGTAGTCGTCGCCGCCCGCCGTGATGCCCGCTATCCGGTCCTCCACCGCGTCGCGCGCGGTCAGGAACAGCACGCACAACTCGGGCGTCCGCTCCCTGAGCCGGCGCATCAGCTCCAGCCCGTCCAGGTCGGGCAGCATGACGTCCAGGATCGCCGCGTCCGGCCCGAAGCTCTCGGCCTCCTTGATCGCGGCCTCCCCGCTCGCGACCGCGCGGACCTGCCAGCCTTCCTGGAGCAGCGTCCGCTCCAGCACTTCCAGCAGGTCCGGCGCGTCGTCCACGACGAGTACGCGGATCGGCGTGCCGTCCGGGCGCGACAGGATGCTCATCTTCACCTCCTCCTCAGAAAATACGGTCTCGCTCTGAAAATCCTCTTAAAGACCTCTTTGAGAGGAAAAACATAGATTGGCCTGGCACTTTAGCCCCCATGACGACTGTTCACGCCACAGCTCGCACGACGGCGGTGCCGCGGGGCGGGCGGGTCCGGCCGGGGGCGCTGCTCGCGGCCGTGGCGGCGGGCGCGATCGCGGTCATCGCCCTGTGGTGGCGCGGCACCCCCTCCGTGGCGGGGCTGGACGGCTGGCTCACCGAGAGCGGGCGCGTCACGGGCCTGCTGGCCGGGTACGGGCTGGCGGTGCTGCTCGGGCTCATGGCCAGAGTTCCGGCCCTGGAGCACGGAGTGGGCAGCGACCGGCTGGCCCGCTGGCACGCCATGGGCGGCCGTTACGTCATCGGGCTCGTCACCGCGCACGTGCTGACCGTCATCTGGGGATACGCCGTGGCCGACCGCGTCGGCGTGGTGGACGAGACGGTGACCATGGTGCTGTCCTTCCCCGACGTGCTGAAGGCGACCGTGGCCTGCCTGCTGCTGCTCGGGATCGCCCTGGTGTCGGCCCGCGCCGCGCGCCGGAGACTGCGCTACGAAACCTGGTTCTACCTGCACTTCTACACCTATCTGGCGGCCTGGCTGGCGTTCGGGCACCAGCTCGCGACCGGCGCCCAGTTCACCGGCGACCGCCTGGCCCAGCTCGCCTGGTACGCCCTTTACCTCGGCGTGGCCGCGCTGCTGGTCTGGTACCGCTTCCTCGGCCCGGTCCGGTTGTGGGCGCGGCACCGCCTGCGCGTGGCCGGCGTCACCGTCGACGCCCCCGGCGTGATCTCGGTTCACCTCACCGGGCGCGGGCTGCGGCGGCTGCGGGCCGAGCCGGGCCAGTTCTTCCGCTGGCGGTTCCTGGCGAGCGGGCTGTGGTGGTCCGCGAACCCGTACTCGCTGTCGGCGGTGCCCCACGCCGGCGGGCTGCGCATCACGGTCAAGGCACTGGGCGACCACAGCGCGGCCCTGGCCCGGCTGCGGCCGGGCACCCCGGTGCTCGCCGAGGGCCCGTACGGCGGGTTCACC
The DNA here is from genome assembly GCF_040605375.1 of Nonomuraea sp. NPDC005650. Lineage (NCBI taxonomy): Bacteria > Bacillati > Actinomycetota > Actinomycetes > Streptosporangiales > Streptosporangiaceae > Nonomuraea > Nonomuraea sp. NPDC005650. The sequence continues at coordinate 105,432 of NZ_JBEXCR010000039.1, read as the reverse complement.
GCGCGCCTCGGCCGGGGCGGCAGGTCGTTGCTGATCGCGGGCGGTGTCGGCATCACCCCGCTGCGCGCTCTGTTCGAGACGCTGCCCGGACCGGTGACGCTGCTCTACCGCGCCCGTACACCCGAGGACGTGCTCTTCAAGGACGAACTTGAGGAGATCATCGCGGCCCGCGGCGACGCCACGGCGTACTACTCGACCGGGCCCAGATCCCCGGATCTGTTCGACGGCCTCCAGCGCCTGTTGCCCGATCTGCGCGAGCACGACGTGTACGTGTGCGGGCCGCAGGAGCTGACGCGGTCGGCGATCAGGGCGCTGCGGTCGGCGGGCGTGCCGAACCGCCGGATCCATTACGAGTCGTTCGAGTTCTGAGGAGGTCCCGCCATGCGCAGGGTGCTGCTCGCGGTGGTGGTCACCGCCATCGGCCTGGTGCTGTTGCTGTCGTTCAAACCACATGACGTCGCGGGCGTCGCCCGGCGGCCCGCCGCCGTCGCCGCGACCCAGGTCCCGTCGCAGACCGGTGCCGGGCAAACGGCCTCACCGGGCAGCCGGACGGTCGATGGGGACGTCGCCGACACCCGGTGGGGGCCCGTACAGGTGCGGATCAGCGTCGGCGACGGCAAGATCACCGACGTGCAGGTGCTCCAGGCCCCGGACGGCAACCGGCGCGACATCGAGATCAACGACGAGGCGCTGCCGATCCTGCGGCAGGAGGCCATGTCCGCTCAGAGCGCGCAGATCGACTCCGTCTCCGGGGCCACGTACACCAGTGACGGCTACATGAGCTCCTTGCAGAGCGCAATCGACCGGGCCGGGCTGTGACCCGCCGCGTCGAGAAGGCGATGGGCACCGTCTTCTCCTTCGACGTACGCCATGAGGCCGATGACGCGGTGGCGAGAGCCGTCGCCTGGCTGCACCATGTGGACGAGGTCTTCTCCACCTACCGGCCGGACAGCGTGGTCAGCCGCCTGGCCCGGGGCGAGCTCGGCGTGGGGGACTGCCCGCCCGAGGTGGGTGAGGTGCTCGCGCTGTGCGCGCAGGCCGAGCAGCAGACCGCCGGATATTTCACGACCTATCCCGGCGGTCGTTTGGAGCCGTCCGGCCTGGTGAAGGGATGGGCGATCGAACGGGCGTCCCTGCTGTTGTCGGAGGCGGGCGCGCCCCGCCACTGCGTCAACGGCGGTGGCGACATCCAACTCGGCCCCGACCCGTTCGCATGGCGGATCGGGATCGCCCACCCGCTGCGGCCCGGCGCTCTCAGCACGGTGGTCACCGGCCACGACCTGGCCGTGGCCACCTCGGGCAGCGCCGAGCGCGGCCCGCACATCGTCGACCCGCACACCGGGCTGCCCGCCGCCGAACTGCTGTCCATCACTCTCGTCGGCCCCCGCCTGACCGCCGTCGACGCGTACGCGACCGCCGCCTTCGCCATGGGCGAAGCCGCCCGGGACTGGGTCGAGGAGCGCCCGGGGCTGGAGGCGTTCGCGGTGACCGCCCGCGGCCACACCTGGCAGACCACCGGCTTCGCCGCGTTCATTTGAGCGGCGACTGCCGGGAGCGATCAGGCGGCCTTGCCGCGGGCGATGTAGACGTTCATGCCGGTGAAGTCGAGGGTGACGTTGTAGGGCTTGAAGAAGCTGTGGGAGAAGTTGGCCAGCACGTCGAACCCTTCGCGGCCGGGCCCGCCGGGCCTCTTGTCCGCGTAACAGTAGAGGTCGTTGGCGGCGGCGTCGCCGAGGCGGACCTCCTTCGGGTAGCAGGGGTAGGCGGTGAGGAACTGGCCACCGGCCGAAGTCTCTATCGGGCGGTCGTAGTCGGTGCGGATCCGCAGCTGTCTGGCCGTTTCCTCGGTCATGCTCACGGCCATTTCGCTCTCTCCACCGATGTTCAGGGCCACCACCCGGGTGCCTGAGCCGGCGACGCTGCCCCTGCTGAACAGGAGGTGCTCAGGGGCCATCCACAGCGGCAGGGGCTTTTTGGCAGCGGCACGTGCCTTCCTGGCCGTTTCGGGGGTTCTGCGGCGCAGGATCAGCGACCGGCCCGCGTAGTCGATGGTGGTCAGGAAGTGGTACAGGATCCACGTACCGATCAATCCGTCCGCCGACTCCGGGCCGTCCTCCGCGTCCGACCAGCCCACGGGGATATTGCGCAGTTCGATGCCGCCCAGCTTGAAGGAGTCCAGCACCCCGTAGTAGCTCGTTATGGTCTTGCCCTCGTACTCGAACCGCTCCTCGGCCACGGCGCGCAGCCCGGCTTCCTCGGCTGCCTTCCCCGACACCTGCAGCGACGGGACGCGAGTGTAGAACGAGAGGCTCTTCGGCGGTCCGCCGTTGAGCGAGGCCGCTACCAGCGGCCTCGGGTCCATCTGCTGCCATGGCACCCGCGCGAGGTCGCCGTGGATCTGGTACGGCTCCCCGCGGACTGCCGCGAACCATTTGGCGTAGCCTTCCTCGCCGGCCGCCTGCCAGCGTGGTGCGGCGAGGGAGAGTTTGTCCTGCCGGGTGTAGCAGTCGGCCAGGAACCTGTTGGCTTCCTTGTCGTCGGGCGCCAGCTCGATGGCCACCTTGAGGTACTTTTCGGCGTCGGGGAACTGGTTGGCCAGCAGCCCGACATAGCCGCGTCGGCGGGCCGCGTGCAGGTTCTTGGGGTCTGTTTTCAGGATTTCCTCGTACGCGCGGCCGGCCTGCTCGAACTTCCCGGCCTTGAACAGCGCGTCCGCGTCACCGCTGCCGGCTTGCGCCATGGCCGCCTCGCCCAGCAGCGGCGCGGTCGCGGCGGCGCCGGCCAGCACGGCGGCGCCCCGCAACAGCGAACGCCGGTCCCAGTCTCCGTTATCAGCCACGCCTTCTCCTCTTCGTGATCACCTTTGCCGCGACTTCCTGCTCGGGCACGGTTCGTCGCGCCCCGCTTGGTGAGGGCGACGCCGAAGTCGCCGAGGGCCACTTCGGGTCAAGCCCGCCGGTGAGCCCCATCCACTGTCGACCGGCCGTGTCCCCGCCTCGTCCACGCCGTGTCATGGTCGTGTCACGGCCGCGCCGAGGGTGGCCGCCGTCGAGAAACGGTGACATCCGGCGGACAACGCACGCATATTCGGCGCCAATCGTGGTCGTCATGGACAAACCACGCACCCTGCCACCCCGGCCCCGTGACCGACTGCACGCCGAGGTGCCCCGGTCTCCCGGACGTGAACAGCCCTTGCCGTCTCGGGTTTCTCCCACTGCGCGGGTGCTCGGCGTCGCCGTGTCCGCCGCCCTCGCCGTCGGGGGCTGGCTGGTCTACAGCGACGCCCAGGCTCAGTCGGCGTCGTCGCCGACCTTCGAGCCGGTGCTGAGCACCCCGGCCCTGCAGACGGCCCGGCTGTCGGGTCTGCCCTGGCCGTCGACGGGGCAGGCGGCGGTCGAGATCACCGGGCAGGCGGACAGCCTCAAGGTGCACGGCAAGCAGCGGCCCGTGCCGATCGCGAGCGTCACCAAGGTGATGACCGCTCTGGTGATCCTTCGCGACCACCCGCTCGGCAGGAACGCCGCAGGGCCGTCCATCCGGGTCGACCGGCAGGCGGCGATCGAGTCAGGCAACCAGGACGAGTCCACGGTGCCGATCGCCGAAGGCCAGAGCTTCACCGAACGGCAGCTCCTCGAGCTGATGCTGATCCCCTCGGGGAACAACGCCGCACGTCTGCTGGCTCGCTGGGACGCCGGCTCGGAGCAGGCCTTCGTCGGCAAGATGAACGCGGCCGCCGCCAGGTTGGGCATGAAGAACACCACCTACACCGGCGCGAGCGGATACGAGCCCACCACGGTCAGCACGGCGGTGGATCAGCTCAAGCTGGCCAAGCAGGCCATGAAGAACCCAGTGCTGCGTGACATCGTCGCCACCACCGAGACCACCGTCCCGGGCGTCGCGGGCACGATCGTCAACACCAACAAGCTGCTCAGGCTGCCCGGAGTAGTCGGTCTCAAGACCGGCACCAGCACGCCGGCGGGCGGAGCGCTGCTGTGGGCCGCCCGCCCCACCTCCGGGGACCGCGATCGGCTGATCCTCGGGGTGGTCCTGCGCCAGGGCGACCCCGACGACACGCTAGAGGAGAAGAAGCAGGCCGCGCTCGTGGCCAGCAGGAGGTTGATCGTGGCGGCCCAGCGATCCCTGACACCTCGAGGTTGGGCTGCGCGCCGGTGATCGTCGCGAACCCGGTGCGGATCAGCGCCCGGTCCGTGCGTTCACGACGGGCTCCCGGCAGGGATGCGGGCCCGTACGACGAAGCCGCCGTCCGCCTGCCGGTCGGCGCTGAACTCCCCGCCCAGGGCATCGACCCGATCGCGGAGCCCGGCCAGGCCGCGCCCGCTCCCGCCCGGCGAGCCGGTCCGCGAGCCGGAGCCGTCGGTGCTGACCTCCACGGTGATCATGTTCCCGTTGCGCACGCTGACCACGGTGCGGCTGCCGTGGGCGTATTTGAGGGCGTTCGTCAGGGCTTCCTGCACGACCCTGTAGGCCACGAACTCGGCGCTGCCGGCCGATTCGGCAGGGTCGCCCTCCTCGGTGAACTCCACCGGCTGCCCGGCCCGGCGTGTCTGCTCGACGAGCGCGTGCAGGTCTCCGACGGACGGCGTCCTGAGGTCGGCGTCGTGGTCGGGGTTGAGCAGGTCGAGCAGGTGCCGCAGGTCGGCGATGGCCCGCCGGCCGGTGTCGGTGACGGCGCTCAGAGTCGTGTCGAGGCGTTCGGGCGCGGTGGTCAGGTAGCGTGCGGCCTCGGCCTGTACGACCATCGCCGTCACATGGTGGGTCACGACGTCGTGCAGCTCGCGGGCGATGCGGGTGCGTTCGGCGGCGCGGGTGGCCTCGGCGAGGTGGCGGCGGCGTTCGGCCTCGGCGGCCCTGGTGGAGCGCAGCCAGGTCCCGATGCCCCACGCGAGGACCAGCGTCAGATAAAGCAGGGCGATGTCTGCCAGGCTCTCGTTCGAGCCGAGCCGGTCGAGCGCGACCATCAGCGGCACGTACGCCACCGTCAGGAGGAGCACGGTGCCGCGCCGGTGACGTTCCAGGTGGGCGCCCGCGCTCACGAGCGCGATGGGCAGCGCGGTGCCCGCCAGCGCGTGGTAGGCGAAGAGTTGGTCGAGGGCGAAGCCGAGCGACACCAGGACGAGACAGACGGCCGGCCACCGTCGCCGGACGGTGAGCGGAAGGCATTCGAGGGCGATCACCAGGACGGCCAGCACGTCGTAGGGGCGGGTCGGCAGGTCGCCGATCTGCGTCCCGTTGCCCTGGAACCCCGGCATAAGCGACAGGACGGTCAGCAGCAGCGCGAACGGAAAATCCCGGACCGTGACGTCACACCGCCGCCACCGATCCTGGACCCGCCGTAGCTCGATCATCGGGCGAGCTGCTTCAACAGGCGCATGAAGAGTCCTTTACGAGCGTCCGCGGCCGCAACGCCGCGGGTACGCCGAAACCCGTGCTCGATTCGTGGCGATCAGCTTATCGAGTGCGTCCCGGGTGCGGATGAGGTTCGTGCGCGAACCGAACGGTGATGGACAAGCCGCCCTCAGGGCGGGTGCTGGTGGTGAGGGTGGCGTGGTGAGCTTGCGTGACGGCGTTGACGATGGCGAGGCCGAGGCCGTAGCCGTCGTGGCGGCCGTGACGATCGGGCGCCAGTCTCTGGAAGGGGTGAAAGAGGCGCTGGACCTGGTCGTCGGGGATGACCGGCCCGCTGTTGGTGACCGTCAGAGCCACTTGCGTGCCGGAGGTCTGAGTGGTGACCTGTACGTGCCCGTCCGCGTGGTTGTGGCGGACGGCGTTGTCGATGAGGTTGGCGACGAGGCTTTCGATCAGTCTCGGGTCTCCGGCCGTCACCGCGGGCGTCAGGCGTTCGGCGAGTTCGATGCCTTTCCGCGTCGCCTGGTCGCGGCGGGAGGCCAGCACTCCTTCGACGACGTGGGCGAGGTCGACGGGGTCCCGGCGGGTGACGCCGCGCTCGCTGGTGGCCAGGGCGAGCAGTGCTTGGACGAGCCGCTCCTGGTGTTCGCCCAGAGCGAGGGCTTCCTGGCAGGTCGCGCGCAGGGTGTCGGTGTCGGCATCGGGGTCGGCGAGGGCGACTTCGAGGAGGGTACGCAGGCCGGCGAGCGGGGTGCGCAACTCGTGGGAGGCGTTGGCGACGAAGTGGCGCTGGGCGTCGAAGGAGGCCTGGAGGCGGGCGAACAGGTCGTCGAGGGTGTGGCCGAGCTCGGTCAGCTCGTCCGTGGGCTCGCCGAGGTCGAGGCGCCGGTGGAGGTCTCCGGCGGAGATGATCTTGGCGGTGGCGGTCATGGCGCGCAGCGGGTGCAGGAACCGGCCGGCGACGTACCAGCCGAGAGCCAACGCGATGGGGATCAGCAGGACCAGGGCGACGGCGGACCCCGTGAGGAGCTGGGGCAGGCTGATCCCGGCCCCGGTTCCGGTGATCGCGCTCGATGAGGGGTGGTCCGTGGAGGTGGTCGACTGGATGCCGGCGAGCGGGACGGAGACGAAGACGACCACGAACACCCCGGCGGCGTAGATGCCCGCCGCGTAGGCGAGCGCGAGCCGCGTCTGCAAAGACCTTCTGGCGAGCTTCCGGGAGGTCATGACGGTCCGATGCGGTAGCCGCCTTCGCGGATGGTCTCGATCACGGGTGGGTCGCCGAGCTTGGCCCGCAACCGGTGCATGGTGTGCTTGACGGCGCTGCTGAAGGGGTCGGCGGCCTCGTCCCAGACGCGTTCGAGCAGTTCTTCGGCGGAGATGACCAGGCCGGGCACGGCGAGCAGGCATTCGAGCAGGGCGAACTCCCTGGGGCTCAGGTCAAGGCGCCGGCCGGCCCGGGACGCGGTACGGCGGGCCGGATCGAGGGTGATGTCCCCGCAGGTCAGGGTGGGCGGTAGCGGCGGGGTGGCGCGCCGGGCCAGGGCACGGACGCGGGCGACCAGTTCGGCGAACGCGAACGGCTTGGGCAGGTAGTCGTCGGCGCCGAGGCTGAGCCCGTCGACGCGGTCCTCGATCGTGCCGGAGGCGGTGAGCATCAGTACGCGGGTCTCGCAGCGGCCGTGGGCGAGTCGCCGGCAGATCTCGTCCCCGTGGACGCCGGGCAGGTCGCGATCGAGGACCACCACGTCGTAGCGGGTGGCGGCCAGGCGGTCGAGGGCGGCGGTGCCGTCCAGGACGACGTCGACGGCCATGCCCTCGCGGCGCAGCCCGGTGCCGATGGAGCGGGCGAGGACCTCGAAGTCCTCGACGACGAGGACCCTCACCGCCGATCACCGCCGGTCGTCGTGCGGGCGGGGTGGCCGAACCGGCCGCCGGGTCGAGGTGCCATGCCCGCAACGATGCCAGATCCCCGGTTCCAGCCAGGTCGCAGCCGCTGCGACCGGGCTGGAACCGGGCACCGCGTACAACCGGCGGCATGAGTTCATACACGCCCTACCGATCAAGCCGGCGGGACGGCTTCCCCCGGCTGCTGCGCGCGGAGTGGACCAGGCTCCGCTCCGCGCGGGGCTGGGTGCTCACTATGGCGGCCTCCGTGCTGGTCACCGTGTCGCTCGGACTGCTGGTCGCCGGGGGCGTCCGCACCACCTGCGTGACCGGGAAGGGGGAGGGCGCCTGCCCCGCGCCGCTGGTGGGACCCGATGGCACGGCGGTGAAGGACAAGTACTACTTCGTGCACCAGCCGCTCAAGGGGAACGGCAGCATCACCGCCCGCGTATCGGACATGACCGGGCAGATCCGGCTGCCGGACGCCGTACCCGGGGTGCGCAACGTCACGGAGGGAGTGGTGCCGTGGGCGAAGGCCGGGCTCCTCGTCAGGCAGAGCCTCAAGCAGGGCACACCGTACGCCGCCGTCATGCTCACCGGAGATCACGGCGTGCGGATGCAGTACAACTTCACCCACGACGTGCCCGGCGGTCCTCACAACGGCCCCCAATGGCTGCGGCTGACCAGGTCGGGCGACACCATCACCGGCTACGAGTCGGACGACGGCAAGACGTGGGACGAGGTCAGCACGGTCAAGCTGGCCGGGCTGCCGGAGACGGTCGAGATCGGGCTGTTCGCCACCTCGCCGGGCGCCCTGTGGGACATGGCGAAAGCCTTCGCCCAGGCCACCGCCACCTTCGACCAGATCACGCTGCAGGGCGCGAACGGTTCGTGGCGCCGCGACGACGTCGGCGTCTCCATGGAGTCCGACGGCAGGACCCCGCATCACCCGGGCGGGGTGGTCGAGTCCGGCGGCAAGCTCATCGTGACCGGGGGCGGTGACATCGGGCCCGCGACGGTGGAGGGCGGTATGCGCGCCGACCTCATGCTGATCGGCGGGGCTGTGGGGATGATCCTGGTGCTCGTGGCGGCGGTCATGTTCGTCACGGCAGAACACCGGCGGGGGCCGATCGGGACCGGGCCGCCGGCCGAGCCGCAGCCGGCGCGGCTGCTGGCGGCCAAGGCCGTGGTGGTCGGCGCGGTCGCGTTCGTGGCGGGGCTGGTGACCTCGGGGGTCGTGGTCCCCGTCGGCCTGGCGATGCTGCGGGCCAATCAGAACCCGATTCAGCCGCTCACCCTGGTCACCGAGCTGCGGGTGATCGTCGGCCACGCGGCGCTGACCGCGGCCGCCGCCGTACTGGCTCTGGGGCTGGCCGCGCTGGTCAAGCGGGCCGCCGTCGCGATCGGGCTGGCCATCGCGCTGGTCGTCGTGCCGCAACTGCTGGCGACCGCGGGTCTGGTGCCATGGCTGCTGATGATCACCCCTGCGGCCGGGTTCGCGATCACGCAGAGCGTCCCCGTGTTCGCGCATGTGGACGTGGGGCGGTCGCTGATCGAGGGCTATTACCCGCTCCCGCCGTGGGCAGGTTTGGCGGTGACCTGTGGATATGCCGCTCTCGCCCTTGGGGTGGCGATTGTCGCGTATCACAGGAAGGCCGCGCTCGCCTGAAGGCAACGGGTCTTCAGGGGGCCGATCGCAGGAGCTCGTCGATCACGCGTCGTACCTTGTCCGCCGCGTCCGGCTCGCCCAGGCGCATGGCGAGGTTGGCCGCGGTCAGCACCGCGTCGATGTGGAACGCCGCGAGATCGGCGTCGCGGCCGATGGTCGCTCCGGCACCGTGAATCTGCTCGGCGAGCAGGTCCAGCCAGGCCTGGCGCTGCTGCCGCAGCGCGTCGCGGACCGGGCCGGGGCGGCTGTCGAAGACCGGCAGGTTCGCGGCCCAGAAGCAGCCTCCTGGAAACAGCGGCCGCTCGGCGTAGGCGATCCATCGCTCGATGAGCGCCCGCAGCCGGGCCGATCCTTGCGGCGCGTCGAGGGCGGGCCGTACGACCGCGTCCAGGAACGCCTGGCGGGCGGTCTCGACGGTGGCGAGTTGCAACTGCTCCTTGCTCCGGAACAGCGTCGCCACCCCGCTCTTGCTCATCTCCAGGTCGGTGGCCAGGCGGCCGATGCTCAGCTCGCTCAGGCCCTCGACGGAGGCCACGTCCACGGCGTGGCGGGTGATGGCCGCCCTGGAGCGTGCTCCGCGTGCCACGCGTTGGTCCGTGGTCATGGTGTCCACCCTCCGTTGAGAATATGTACGAACGATCGTACTCTTTGTTTCGTGACGACGACAACGTCTCGGACCGAAGAGTCCGATCCCTTCTGCATGCCCGCAGGGCGTGCCGCGGACCTGCTCGCCCGCGCACCCTGGCGCCGCTTCGCCACCGTCGGCGACAGCCTGGCGGCGGGGACCGGCGACCCCAGCCCCGGATACGCCAGTCTCGGCTGGCCCGACCGTGTCGCCGACGTGCTGCGCCGCGTCCACCCCGAGCTGGCCTACCTCAAGGCCGCCGAGGTCGGCGCGACCACCGCCCGGACGCTGAACACGCAGCTGGACCCGCTCGCCGAGTTCGAGCCGGACCTGGTCCACGTGTCCTGCGGGGCCAACGACCTGTTCCGGCCCGTCCCGGACTACGCGGCCATCGAGACCGTGCTGGCGCGGGTGTTCGAGCTCGCCGCCGCGACGGGGGCGCAGCTGACGACGTTCACCCTCGGCCGGGCGTTCGTGGTGCCGCGGTTCGCGGACTGGGGCGAGCGGGTGCGCCGGGTCAACGACATCACCCGCGGCCTGGCCGCCGGCCACGGCGCGGTCCTGGTCGACATGTGGGACCACCCGGTCAACGACCGCCCGGACCTGCTGAGCGCGGACCGCATCCACTTCGCCGCGGCCGGGCAGGCAGTGCTGGCCACCGAGATCGTCAAGGGCCTGGCCCGCCTGGCCGGCGAAGTCGTGGTGACGGGGACATGAGCGTGCCGAAGACGTCGTGGGGTGCGGTCTCGATCGTGCTGGCCGGGGCGTTCATGGCGATCCTCGACTCGTTCATCGTCATCGTCGCCGGGCCGTCGATCCAGGCGGACCTCGGGGCGAGCGACGGTGAGCTCCAGTGGGTCCTGGCCGGCTACCAGCTCACCTACGCGGTCCTGCTCATCACCGGGGGACGCCTCGGCGACCTGTACGGCCGCCGCCGCATCTTCGTCGCCGGCACGGTGGCCTTCACCGGCGCCTCGGTCCTGTGCGCGATCGCGGGGACCGCTGCCTTGCTCATCGGAGCCCGCTTCGCCCAAGGGCTGGGGGCGGCGCTGATGGTGCCCCAGGCGTACGCGTTCCTCACCGTGGTGGTCTCCGAGCGGGACAGGCATCGCGCCTTCGGCGTGCTCGGGGTGGTGATGGGGGCGGCCACCATCGTGGGACAGGTGGTCGGCGGCCTGCTGATCGGCGCGGACGTGCTCGGCTCCGGCTGGCGGTCGGTGTTCTGGATCAACGTGCCGATCGGGCTCGTCACGGCGCTGCTCGCCGCCCGCCGGTTGCCCGAATCCAAGGCGTCGCACGCCCGCCGGCTCGACCTGCCCGGCGTGGCCGTGCTCAGCGCCGCGCTGGTCCTGGTGACGTTCCCGCTCATCCAGGGCCCGCAGACGGGCTGGCCCGGATGGGCTTGGACCTGCCTGGCCGCGGGCCTGGCCTGCCTGGCGATGTTCGTCCTGCTCGAACGACGGATCGCGGCGCGAGGCGGCACCCCGTTGGTGCGGATCGCGCTGTTCCGGTCACGGCCCTTCTCGGTCGGCGTGGCCCTGGTCCTCGTCATCTACACCATGCTGACCTCCTACTACCTCGTGCTGTCGGTCTCGTTGCAGGACGGGCTGGGGCTGTCGGCCCTCGCGGCCGGCCTGGTCTACACGCCCGCGGCGGTCACCTTCTTCGTCTTCAGCCTCATCGCCGGCAGGCTGGTCCCGCGCCACGGCCGCCGCGTCCTGGAGGTCGGAGCGATCGTGCTCGCGCTCGGCTACGTCGCCACCGCGATCCTCCTCATCAGCGGCATCCCGTACACCCCGGCTGCAGTCATCCCGACGCTCGTCCTGCAGAGCGCCGGCGGCGGGCTGCTCATCACCCCCGCACTCAACGTCGTGCTGAGCCGGATCCGCCCCGAGGACGCGGGCGTCGCCTCGGGCACGCTGTCCACCGCCCAGCAGGTCGGCGCCGCGCTGGGTGTCGCGGTCATCGGGGCGGTGTTCTTCGCCGGCTTCGATCCCACCGCTGCCGATCGGAGCGGAATCGCGGGCCACGCCCTGGCGATGGCGTCCCTGGCCACCTTCACCGCGGCCGTCATCGCGGCGATCCTGGTGTTCCTCCTGCCCCGGACGCGGCCCAGCACCGGGAACGTGAGGGGCGAAAAGCCGGCGCACGCCGTACGGCTCCGCGAACAGGGCCATGCCGACTAGGCATTTCGGCTCGCTGAACATTCTATGAACCCAGCTGATCAACCCCCCTCCTACGACAAAGATGACCTTCAGCGCAAGGCCGCCGAAGGAGGGACATGTCGACTCCGCAGGAGACGAGATTCATCACCTATCGCACCATCAACAAGATGAGCGAGAACTATGAGGACATCTCGGGTGACTTCTTGAACAGCACCGGCCTCGCCGGGGGCACGGGCCTCGGCGGGGCGCTGGGCATGTGGTTCCAGGAGGCGGAGCGCATGTACTCCAGAGTGCAGAAGGGCTGCCAGGACGCCCTGTCCGACGGCGTCAAGGCTTCCGACGGCATCTCCGCGGCCCTGGTCACCTGTGCCCGCAACTGGCGCGCGGCCGAGGAGGCGGGCATGGTGGACCACCGATAATGGCCGGCGCCCTCGCTCAGACCCTCACGATGCTCGCTCGCCTGCAGCAGCTTGCCGGGATTCCCCTGGTGGCGCTCACCGCCGTGGCGAAGGCCGACATGGACGAGGACCGGCTCACCGAGGTCGCCGCCAAGTGGCGGCAACTGGCCAGAGGGCTCGACGGATCCGTCGAACTGCTCGGGGGTATGCCCGCCGCGTCGAATCGCGGCTGGATCGCCGACGACCAGCGGGAGTTCGCCCGGGTGACGGGCGACATGCACGTCAGCACCGAGGCTCTGCGCGACACGTTCGACAAGCTCGCGGAGATCCTCGAAGGGGTGATCAACGCCTTCAGGCTCTTCAAGGGGGCGATGATGGCCTTGACCGTGTTGCTCATCCCCTTGCTCGCGTATGTCGCGATGATGAAGTCGTACCCCGCGACCGCCGTTCAGACCCGGCTGTACGTGCGGTGGCTGGCGAACGCCGTCGACAAGGTCGTCGCCGTGACGGTCGGCGCGCTCATCACGTACGTCACCGGGCAAATGGTCGTGCTCGGCTGCCTGATGGCGAAGGAGCAGCAGTTCGACAAGCTCGCCTACCCCTCGGCCCTCGGCGGCAAGGACGGTGCGAGACTGCCGGATGTCGACTTCGCCCACCTGAAGATCGACGCCTTGGCGAACCCCACCTTCCAGACCCCCGACCCCGGGGAGAAGCTGCCTGACCGGACGAAGGACTTCAAATGGGTCGCGCCCCAGCGAGCCACCGACGAAGCCGACGGAGCCGACGGAGCCGACGGGCGATCGTGAGGCCGCAGGTGAGCGCGGTTCCGGGGTCTCCTGGACGGTGAAGGGTGCGAGGGGCTCAGAGGGCCGACAGGATGTCGTCGATCCTCGCCGGTGTCAGCGGCCGGTCGAGCATCGCGTGCAACCGGGCGTGCGCCCTCTCGCGATTCTCCTCGGACTCCTCAGGCGACAGGGCCCGCCGGGCGTAGAGCTCCAGCAGATGCCCCTGCACCGCGATCGCCATCGAGAAGTCGGCCGGCTCGGCCACCCGCGCAGGCCCGCCCGCGCCGCGATAGGCGTGGTAGGCCGCGACCGCGTCCTTCAGGGGCAGATCGACGAGGATGCCCGCCAGCTCCCACGCCGGGCGTGCCGGGCCGCAGTTCTCCCAGTCCAGCACGATCACGCCGCCGTCGGCCGCCCGGCACACGTTCTCCATGTTGACGTCGCGATGGCAGGTGGTGATGGGGGAGCCGGGCGGGGCGACCAGGGCGTCCAGCGCGACGAGATCGGCAAGCGCCCGCTCCAGCATCGGCGCCCACGCACCCCCGGCCGCCGCCAGCTCCTCCCACGCGGCCCGGCCGACCGGCTCGGAGAACCACGCGGCCACCGGCCCCGACGCCGGATGCCCCACCCGATGCAACCCGGCCGTCACCACGCCGAGCTCGGCCGCCGTGACCGCCTCGCCCGGCACCAGATCCACCCATTCGTAGACCCGCCACCTCCCGTCGAGCAGCACGTCGCCCTCGGCCGTCGTGACGTGCCCGGGGAGGCGGACCCCTGCCTCCCCGGCGGCCCGCTGGAACGCGGCGTCCTGCCGCGCGGCGCTCTCCTCGCCGGGTACGAGCAGCTCCTTCACGGCCCACGAACCACGCCCGGTGTCCAGCCGCCAGATCCGGCCCAGCTCGCCGCGCGCCGCGTACCCGGCTGGCCCGACCGGTTCCCCCAGCCCGTACGCCCGCGCCACCGCCCGCATCGCCTCGTCCACGATCCCTCCCCACGGCACCCGGGCCATGGTGTCGTCACTCGGGACCACCGGCAACCCGCGAGGCGCACTCAACGGAGCCACTCGCGTTCAGTTCAGGGCGTCACACCCACCAGGTGCTGGTGCACACGGCCGGGCTGCCACCCAGGCCGGGCTGCTTCGCGCAGGCCTTGTACCCGTACTTCGACCTGGCTCGGTGCGCGTCGGTGTAGGTCGTGTTGTTGATGGACTTCCACCGTGACTCCCACTTCTTCGTCGAAGGGTTGTACACCCACAGGGTGATGTGGTTGCCGTTCGCGCCGGAGTTCTTGGGGACGCGAGCCCAGATATAGGTGTACGAGCTCCATTTCCCCGAACGAAGCTGCACCGTGAACTTCTTGTTGGCGACGGTGACCGTCTTCTCGTACAGGTTGCCCACCGACGTGGCGGATACCGGCGCGGTGCTGCTCCAGTAGCTTGCCGCCGATGCCGGGGTGGCGCTCAGCAGAGTGATGCCGGCCAGAGCCGCGGCGGTGACGCCGCGTGAAATCCAAGAGCGTTCCATGATCGCTTTCCGTGCCATCCGGGACGGGCCCTCAGCGGAGGCGCCCCTTCCTCGGAACTGATTGCGTGCAAGGTCAGCTCAGCAGGGCCCGGTATGTTTCAGGTATGGAGGGCTGAGGGGCCGTCACTTCCATTCCCCGATCGCCGCCACGGTGTGCCCGCCACCACCCTTGCAGGTCCAGAGGGCCGCCCCGTTCGCCTGCTCCGGGTGCAATCCGAGAGAGTGCGCCGGGCAGGTCGGCCACGCCTGCCAGTCCTGTTCGGCGATCACTGCCTGGGCGAGGTCGGCGATCAGCACAAGGGTGGCGACCGGCTCGTACTCTTCGTCGGCACGCAGCCCGAGACTGGAGTATTGACCCTTGTACTCGACGCGCAGGTAGCCGTGGTCGTCCCACTCCGGGGTGCCGAAGCCGAGTCGCCCGGAGACGCCGGTCGCGTGCATGTCGCGCTGCACGGCGAGGACCGCGTTGTCCAGCACCTTGTTGACGGTCATGTTCCCAAGTCTCGCAGTCGTCACGGTGGACTCTCCCATCGTGGGAGAGCCCACCATGATGGCGTGCGGGGCGAACTCACTTGTCGGGACGACAGAATCCAGGAGAGCACGGCATGACGAAGGTGAAAGACGTCGACACCCGCGGCGCGCAGCACTGCGAGACGACGGCTCTGGGGGTGCTGCTGCGGCACCAGGGGATCGATCTGTCCGAGCCCATGCTCTTCGGCCTCGGCTCCGGGCTGTCCTTCATCTACTGGGACGGCAGGAACATGGACTTCCCCTTCCTCGGGGGACGGGTCAAGCCGTTCGAGCTCACCAGAAACCTGGCCACCCGGCTCGGGCTGGAGCTCCTGGTCCAGGAGACCACCTCCCCCCGTCGGGCATGGGAGAACGTGGCGGCGCCCATCGACGCCGGACACCCCGTCGGACTGCAACTCGACAGCTACCACCTGGACTGCTTCGGGTCGAAGGTGCACTTCGGCGGACATGTCGTCGCCATGTACGGCTACGACGACCACGACGCCTACCTGGTGGACACCGACCAGCAGGGCGGAGCCGTGTCCACCAGTCTGACCGGGCTCGCCCAGGCCAGGGCCGCGCGCGGCCCGATGACCGCCAAGCACCGGTCCTTCACCCTCACCGCTCCGAGAGCCCTGCCCTCCCCGCAGGACCAGATCGTTCCCGCCATCACCGCCTGCGCCGACGCCTTCCTCAACCCGCCCATCGCCAACCTGGGGCACCGCGGGATCGAGAAGGCCGGCAAGCTGGTGCGCACCTGGCTCCAGCGGACCGACACCCCGCAGCGGGACCTGCCGCAGGCCGCCCTCTTGATGGAGAAGGGCGGCACCGGCGGCGCCCTGTTCCGCAACCTCTACCGCGACTTCCTCGCCGAATGCGGCCAACTGCTCGACAGCGGCCACCTGCGCACCGGCCACGGGCTGTACACCGAGGCGGCCGGCCTGTGGACGGAGGTCGCCGCGCTGATCACGAAGGCCGGCGAATCGGGCGACGCGCAGTCCCTCGTACAGGCAGGCACCGTCCTGTGTGACCTTTCACGCATAGAGCGGGAGGCCATGCAGGCGCTGAGCCGCCTGGGGGAGTGAGACCCATATGTTTACGCGCCTTATAATGAATATATGGTGCGTAAAATGAAGCTCGTGATCTTCGGGGCCAACGGCCCGACAGGGAGGCTCGCCACTGCCCAGGCGCTCGCCGAGGGCCACATCGTCACCGCGGTCACCCGGCATCCGGAGGCGTTCCCCCTGAGCGATCCCGCGCTGCACGTGGCGAAGGCGGACGCCTTGGACCCCGAGGCGGTGGACCGGGTGGTGGCCGGGCACGAGGCGGTGATCTCGACGCTCGGCGTCCCCTACGGTTCCGAGGTCCCCACCACGTGCTCCCGGTCCGCCGAGAACATCGTCGCGGCCATGACCGCGCACGGCATCCGGCGCCTGGTGTGCGTGACCTCGACCGGTGTCCCCATGAAGCCCCCGCCCGGCGAGACCCTCTTCTACCGCAAGGTGATCGTGCCCATGCTCCTCAGAATGGGCCGCCCGCTGTACGAGGACGCCGGCCGCATGGAAGAGATCGTCGCCCGGACCGACCTCGACTGGACCGTCCTGCGGCCCTCTGGCCTGTTCGACGGCGACGCGGTCACCGGCTACATCGTCGGCCCGCCGCAGATGGTCGGCCGGTTCACCTCACGCCGCGACCTGGCCGACGCGCTCATCCGCGAGGCCGTCGAGGGTCGCAACGTCCGCTCCGTCGTCGAGGTCCTCACCACCGAGGGGGCGCCGAGCGTCTACCGCGTGTTCCTGAAGGAGGCGCTGCGCATCGGCAGCGCCTGACGGCCGCACGTGCGACACCGGCGCGGTCGCCGGTGTCGCACGCGTAGCCGTGGCCGAGCCGGGCCGGTCGCGTCACTGCCCCACGCGGCCGTCGATGCGCTCGCGCAGCAGATCGGCGTGTCCGCAGTGGCGGGCGTACTCCTCGATCCGGTGGATCCACAGCTCCCGGACCGCGATGCCGTCCCGGCCCACTCGCGTGCCCAGCTCCGGGTAGTCGGCCAGCACCGCGTCGGTCGCCGCCTGTTCGCGGGCGAGATCGGCGTATGCGGCGTCGACCAGCGCCTGCTCCGCGACGGCTCCCTCGAAGTCGGCGTCACGGGCGCCGTACAGCTTCGGTGCCGGGTCGTCGGGCAGGACCCAGTTGCGCCAGTCACGCTCCACCTCGGCAAGATGGCGGACCAGCCCCAGCAAGGACATGGTCGACGGCGGCACCGAACGGCGCGCCAGCTGCTCCGGGTCCAGCCCCTCGCACTTCAGCCGCAGGGTCAGCCGATAGTTCTTCAGGTAGTCCTGCAGCGTCGCCAACTCGCCGTCCGGGCTGACTCCGTCCATGGTGCGGGGATCCTGGTCGGGGTCCGCCCACATGTCGGGATAAACGCTGGCCTGGCTCCACCGCTCGGGCATGTCGCTCATCGGGCTCACTATTCTGAGCGGCGGCCCGGCACGCAAGCGAGTTTGTTCAGGCCCGATCGGCTTTGGCTGAGGGGGCCGGTTGCTTGGGACGTGGGTCGCCCTTCACCCAGATGGCGGAACCCGGCTTGCGGGCCTCGCGGCGGATCCTCGACACCGCGAACTTGCAGGTGAACTCCTTGATCGCCGCGCCCATGCGGCCGCCGACGTAGGCGTTCACGGCGGTGTCGTCCTTACGGGCGAGCTGCCGTACGGCGGTGCGCCGCCCGAGGCTGACACACGCCCCCGAGAAGCCCAGGGTGATCGTCGCCGGTTCGGTCCCCGCGATGCGGCTCAGCACGGTGTTGGCGGCCTGCGCCCCGAGCGGTCCGGCGGCGTAGCAGCTCATCCGCAACGGCCGGCCCGACGGTGCGGCGGCGTCGCCCGCCGCGACGATGCGGTCGTCGTCGACGCTGGTCAGCGTCTCGTCGGTGAGCAGCCGGCCGAGCTCGTCGGTCCGCAGCCCACTCGCGACGGCCAACCGCGGCACCCCGAAACCGCCCGCCCAGATGGTCAGCGCGCTCGTACGGACCGCGCCGTCGGCGAAGGCGACCGCGTCCGGCCGGACCTCGCTCACCACGGCGCCCTCGATCACCGCGACACCGTGCCGGGACAGCCACCTGGCCACGGCTCGGCGGCCCGATGCGCCGAATGACGGCGCCAGGGTCCGGCCACAGGCCAGCGTGACCGTACGTCCTCGCTCGGCGAGCTCGGCGGCCGTCTCGATGCCGGTCAACCCGCCGCCGACCACCGTGACCGGAGCGTCGGGGGGCAACTCCTCCAGCCTGGCGCGCAGCCGCTGCGCGGACTCGAACTCGGCGATGCCGAACGCGAATTCGGCCGCGCCGGGCACCGATGACGGTATCGCCCCGGTGCTGCCGACCGCGTAGATGACGTAGTCGTAGTCCAGTGCGCTGCCCGAGGCCAGCCGTACCGTGCGGGCGGCGGCGTCGATCCGCGTGGCGCTGTCGACGACCAGCCGGACGCCCTCGCCGAGCAGCGTGCCGTAGTCCACCGCGGCCTCGCCGGTGCCGGCCACGAACTGGTGCAGCCTGACTCGTTCGACGAACTCCGGACGGGGATTGACCACGGTGATGCCGACGTCGGCGCGCATCCGCAGGTGGTTGGCCGCGAGTGCTCCGGCGTAACCGCCGCCGATGACGACGACCTGGTTGGGAGTGGCCTGTACGGGTGTGGACATGGTGAGGCTCCCTTCTCGATCTCAGGAGGTGTTCGAGGCCGGCGACCCGGACGATGGGCCGCCGCGCTGGTGTCTCAGTAGGCCGACGGCGCAGGCGGCGGGAATGTGAGGTGGCGCGGCCGCCGGCCGGGGGCATGGACCTGGTTCTCCCAGCTCAGCGGTAGTTTGCGAGCTGACGCCTCAGCAATCCGACGACCCGCCCTCACATTTCGGGAGGTCGTCTCGTCGGTCTGGGTGAGGGCAGCAGCGACCGAGGGAGCCGGCGACACCATGACCACCCCATCCGAGCCAGGACACGATCAGCTCGACCCTGGCCTGAGCGCGATCATGAGCGAGCGGCGGCAGCTGATCAACCTCGCCTACCGGCTGCTCGGCTCCCTGGCCGAGGCCGAGGACGTCGTCCAGGAGACCTACGCCCGCTGGTACGCCATGACCCGGGAGCAACAGGAGGCCATCGCCGCGCCCGGCGGCTGGCTGATGACGGTCGCCAGCCGCATCTGCCTGGACCTGCTCGGCTCGGCCCGCGCCCGGCGCGAACGCTACGTGGGCGAATGGATCCCCGAGCCGCTGCCCGACCGTACCGAATGGATCAGCGGGCGATCCGGCGGCGATCCGGCCGAGCGGGTCACCCTCGACGAGTCGGTCAACATGGCCTTCCTGATCGTGCTGGAGTCGATGACCCCGGCCGAACGCGTGGCGTTCATCCTGCACGACGTCTTCCGCTACCCGTTCGCCGAAGTGGCCGAGATCGTCGGCCGGACCCCGGCGGCCTGCCGCCAGCTGGCCTCCTCGGCCCGCCGCCGCATCGGCGCCGCGCAGACTCCCACCGCTCCGACAGCCCGGCAGGCCGGCATCGTCAAGGACTTCAAGCAGGCCTGGGAGGCCAAGGACATCAACGCCCTCATCAGCCTGCTCGACCCCGACGCCACCGCGATCGTCGACGGCGGCGGCCAGGTCAGCGCCGGGCTGCGCCCGATCGAGGGCAGCGAGCGGATCGCCCGCTACATCCTCGCCCTCGCCGAGTACTCGCCCGGCCTGACGCTGCTGGAGCGTACGGTCAACGGCCAGCCCGGTCTGGTGGCCCAGAACGACGGCGTCACCGTGACGGTGGCGGCGTTCGACGTGCCGGGCGGCCGGATCAAGCACATCTGGGCGGTACGCAACCCCGACAAGCTCCGGCCGTGGACGGCGGAGCCGCACCCGATCGAAGAAAGGACGGACAGCAGATGACGCAGGCGCCGGAGGTGCCGCTGCAGATGCGGCGGAACGGGTTCGACCCGGTCGAGGACCTGGCCAAGGCACGGGACGGCGAGGGGGTCGTACGCGTGGAGACGCCGTTCGGCCTGCCCGCGTACCTGGTCTGCCGCTACCCGGACGTGCGCCAGGTGCTGTCGGATCCGGCCCGGTTCAGCAACGCCTTCACGCCGTTCCCCGGCTCCGGCGAGGTGGACGCGGACGAGCTGGCCAAGTTGCGGGCCGGGCAGCTGATCGGGTTCGACCCGCCGGAGCACACGCGGTTGCGCCGGATGCTCACCCCGGAGTTCACGGTGCGCCGGATGCGCAGGCTGGAGCCGCGGATCAGCGAGATCGTCGAGGCGGCGCTGGACGATCTGGAGCGGGCGGGCAGGCCGGCCGATCTGGTGGCGCACTTCGCGCTGCCGGTGCCGTCGCTGGTGATCTGCGAGCTGCTGGGCGTGCCCTACGCCGACCGCGCCGAGTTCCAGGACCGTTCCGCCCGCCTGCTGGACACGTCGTTGCCGATGGAGCAGCGGGCCGCGGCGGGGCGGGAGGACCGCGAGTACATGGCCGGCCTGGTGGCCGGCGCGCAGGCGGAGCCGGGGGAGGACATGCTGGGGATGCTGGTACGCGAGCACGGCGACGATCTCAGCACCGACGAGCTCATCGGCATCGCGCGACTGCTGCTGCTGGCCGGGCACGAGACCACCTCGAACATGCTCGGCCTGGGCACTCTGGCCCTGCTCCGGCACCCCGACCAGCTCGCCATGATCCGCGAGGATCCGGCGCTGATCGAGCCCGCCGTCGAGGAGCTGCTGCGCTGGCTGTCCATCGTGCACTCGCTGCCGCCGCGCACGACCACGACGGACGTGGAGATCGCCGGGCACGCGATCCCCGCGGGCTCGCTCGTGCTTCTCTCGCTTCCCGCCGCCAACCGCGACGGCGCCTTCATCGACGATCCCGACGCCTTCGACATCGCCCGGGGAGCCGCCGGCCACGTCGCCTTCGGCCACGGTGTGCACCACTGTCTCGGCGCGCCGCTGGCCCGGATGGAGATGCGCATCGCCTTCCCGGCCCTGCTGCGGCGCTTCCCCGGCCTCGCCCTGGCCGACCCGGACGCCGAGGTCGGCTTCCGGGTCTTCAGCGCCGTGTACGGCCTGCGCGCGCTGCCGGTGACCTGGTGACCTGGTGAACGGGGACGGGCGAGCTTCCCGCGCTCTGCCGTTCACCTCGCCGGGTGGGGCTCGCCGATCGGCTCGGGGTCGAGAATCGCGCTCGCGCCGCGGATGAGCTCGGCGCGCAGGTCGTCCACCGGCACGTCCGCGAACTGGCTGACGGGGTCGGTGGCGGCCGCGAACGCCTGGGCCGCCCGTACGCGGCGGCGCCAGTCAGGGTCGGGCCCGGCGAGCAGCTCGATGGCCCGGTTCACGATGGTCACCATGCGGGACATGACCGCGGTCGTCTCGTCGCCGTAGACCGAGGCGTCGCGCAGGAGCAAGGTCATGGTCTCGCGGTGGGTGAGCATGATGTCCAGGCAGCCGCCCAGCACGTGGTGCCGGATCTCGGCCAGGGTGGGGCGAGCGGCGGCGTCGTCGATCGTCGCCTCCAGCTGGTCGATCGGCGGGCCGACCAGGTGGGCCAGGATCTCGCTCTTGCTGCGGAAATGGTGGTAGAGCGTCGGCTTGGTGATGCCGACCCGTTCCGCGATGTCGCGCATGGAGGCCGCGCGGTACGTCTGAGTGGTGAACAGCTCCCGTGCTGTCTCGATGATGCGGCCACGGGTGTCGCCCGGCTCGTGACGAGACAACTCTGATCCTCCACCTCGGGTGTTCGGGATAGCACACCCTACCAGCCTACCTATCGGTCGGTCGGTGACGTCCGTCAGAGGAGGGCGCCGTACACCGTCGCCGCCAGCCGCCTGGCGTTGGCGTCCGCGCCTTCGATGTAGCCGGACATGCGGTTGGGCACGTACGCGAAGGCCAGGCGATTCGCGGGATCGGCGAAGGCGAGGGCGCCGCTGGTGCCGCCGTGCCCGAACTGGGTGCGGGTCTCGCCCGGCCACAGCGGCCCGCCGGGCAGCATGAACCCCAGGCCGAACCGGGTGTTCATGAGCAGCACCCGATCGTGGCCGCCGGACTCCTCCCGCGTGGCGGCGGCCAGCAGGCCGGGGTCGATCAACCGATGGCCCTCCACCTCGCCGATCAGCGACGCGTACAGCCGGGCCAGGCCGGAGGCGCTCGCCACGCCGCTCATCGACGGCTCGCCGATGGCCAGGAAGGCGGGATCGTTGAACTGGTCCGTCCTCGACAGGGACAGCGTGTTGAGCGATCTGGCCAGCGGGGTCTTGGAGGCGAAGACCGCCTTGCCGAACTCGGCGAACTCGGGCTCCTTGGGCCGGGCCCGCATCAGCTCGATGATCGGGAAGATCAGCGGTGCCAGCCGGGCGGTATCGCCCTCGTCAAGCCCGATGGACACGTCCTCGCCCATCGGGGTCGCGATCCGGTCGGACAGGATCTTGCCGACGGTGGACCCGGTGACCCGGCGTACGACCTCCTCCAGAATCCAGGCGCCGGTGCTCGGGTGATAGCCGTGCGCGGTGCCGGGCTGCCAGACGGGGGCCTGTGCGGCGAGCGCGTCGGCCGGGCTGTCGCCGGCGATCAGGCCGCGGGCGTTCATCGGTTTGTCGAGTGCCGGGACTCCGGCGCGGTGCGACAGCAGCCACCGTACGGTGATGTCCCGTTTGCCTTCGGCGGCGAACTCGGGCCAGCACTCCGCCACGGGCGTGTCCAGGCCGAGCGTGCCGTCCTCGACCAGCGACAGCACCGCGACCGCCAGCAGCCCCTTGGTGGCGCCCGTGATCGGCGCGATCGTGCGCGCGTCCCACGGCCTGCGGGTTCTGACGTCGGCGGTGCCCGCCCAGATGTCGACCACGGGCACGCCCCGGTGATAGACGCACAGCGCCGCGCCGCGGTCGGCGCCCTTGCCGATGATCTGCGTGAACGCCTCGGCGACGGCGGAGAAACGGGGTTCCAGCATCGTCAGAGCCTGCCCTCGTACAGTGCCGCGATCAGGCCGCGGACCCGGAAGTCGCCGCCTTCGAGCAGCTCGGAGCCGCGGTTGGGGACGTACGCGAAGGCCAGGCCGCGTTCTGGGTCGGCGAAGGCGAACGAGCCGCTGGCGCCGCTGTGCCCGAACAGGCCGCCGATCTTCTCCGGCACCGGCCACATCGGGCCGCCGGGCAGCGCGAAGCCCAGCCCCCACGAGGTCCGCACCCGCAGGATCTCGTCGACGCCGTCGCCGTAGGAGTGCCGCACCTGCTCCACGAGTTGAGGGCCGAGCAGCCGGACGCCGTCCACCTCGCCGATCAGCGCGGCGTAGTAGCGCGCCAGCGACGGCGCGGAGGCCACCCCGTCCATGGACGGGCTCTCCACCTGGTACGTGCTCGGGTCGTTCGTCGCGTCCCAGCCGATGACCACGCTGCCGAACATCGACCGGTACGTCAGCGAGGTCGGATCGTTCAGCGCCTGGACCATGCCCGCCAGCTCGGGCACCTCCATGCCCAGCATGACCTGTTCGGCGTCGGGGACCACCATGGTGGCCATCCGGGGCAGCTCGGCGTCGGGCACGCGAATGTAGCAGTCGAGACCGAGCGGCCCGGCGATCTCGCGGGCGAAGAACTCGCCCAGGCTCATGCCGGACACCCGCCGGACGATCTCACCGGTCAGATGGCCGAACGTCACGCCGTGGTAGCCGTGCGCCGTACCGGGCGGCCACTCGGGCGCGGCGGCGGCCAGCGTGTCGGTGATCGGCGTCCAGTCGCGCAGGTCCTCCCAGGTCACCGGTCTCGTCTCCATCGAGGTCAGCCCGGCGCGGTGGCTGAGCAGCACGCGGACGGTGATCTCGCCCTTGCCGTTCTGGGCGAACTCCGGCCAGTAACGTGCCACCGGCGCGTCCAGGTCCACCTGCCCGCGCTCGACCAGCAGCAGCAACGAGCCCGCGGCGAAGGTCTTGGTGGTCGAGGCCAGGGGCGCGATCGTGTCGTGCTGCCAGGGCTGCCCGGTGTCGGGGTCGGCGTCGCCGCCCCACAGGTCCACGACCGGCTCTCCACGCTGGTAGACGACCAGCCCGGCACCCACCTCGGCACCCTGGGCGAAGTTGCGCCGGAAGGCGTCCGTCACCGGCTCGAAGCCTTCGGCGGCGGTTCCCCGGAGATCGGCGTTTTTCACAATGCTCCCCTCGACCGACCGGTCGGTCGGCTATGCAGCGGAGCCTATCTACCGGTCGGTCGGGACGCAACAGACGCGTGATCCGTCGATCGGACGTGCGCGTGAGGTGTGCCGCCTACCGCAGGCTCAGGCCGGACTCCAGATGGGCCAGCGCTCTGTCGATCTCGGCGGGCCCGTCCATGGCGGGGTCCAGCGCCCACTGCAGCCAGACCATGGCCACGACCCCGAGGACGGCGCCGGTGACGTTCCGGAGCCGAGGGTCGTCGACGTCGCAGCCGGCCTTGTCCGCCAGGTGCCCGGAGATCTCACGGAGTGTGCCCGGGCTTCTGCGGATGTTCGCCACCAGCAGCTCGGGGACGGTCACGGAGAAGACCTCCCGCGCGTGCCCCGCCGCGATCTCCTCGGCGGTCAGGGAGGCGAACGCCGTACGGAACGCGCCGCGCAGGACGGCGAGCGGTTCGCCCGGCGGCTGGACCTGGAGCGCGTCGAGGAGCGGCGGGAAGTGGTCGAGTGTGACCAGGTCCTCTTTTGTCGGGAAGTAGCGGAAGAACGTGGCGGGGGAGATCTCGGCGGCCTCGGCGATCTGGTCGACGGTGGTGGCGTTGTAGCCGCGCTCGCGGAACAGCCTGAACGCTTCGCGCAGGATCGTCTCCCTGGTCCTGGCCTTCTTGCGTTCGCGCAGCCCGCCGCTCTCCATGGACGAACTTTACCCGGCCGGCCATCCACGACATCTTGTCGCGCGGCTGACGCGATCTACGAACTTCCGCCGGGTG
Organism: Nonomuraea sp. NPDC005650; assembly: GCF_040605375.1. Taxonomy (NCBI): domain Bacteria; kingdom Bacillati; phylum Actinomycetota; class Actinomycetes; order Streptosporangiales; family Streptosporangiaceae; genus Nonomuraea; species Nonomuraea sp. NPDC005650. Next base: position 80,569 of record NZ_JBEXCR010000039.1, on the reverse strand, counting down.
AAGGTCATCTAAGGACGTAGCCGATCCGAGCTGACGGGGTGATGAGATGGTGTCGGCCCTGCTCCCTGGGGATCCGCTCCGGCTGGGGGACTTCTGGCTGGCCGGGCGGCTGGGTGCCGGGGGCCAAGGGGTGGTCTACGAGGCGTACGACTCCCAGGGCGAGCGGGTGGCCGTCAAGGTGCTGCACGGTGACGCGGCCGGCGATCCGGGGCTGCGATCGCGCTTCGGCAAGGAGGCCACCGCGGCCCAGCGGGTGGCCTCGTTCTGCACCGCACGAGTGCTGGCGGTCGATCTGGACGCGCCCAAGCCGTACATCGTCAGCGACTACGTCGACGGGCCGAGCCTGCGCCAGGCCGTCACCGGCGGGCGCCGCTTCGGCGGCGACGAGCTGCACCGCCTGGCCACCGCGGTGGCCACGGCGCTGACCGCGATCCATGACGCCGGCGTCGTGCACCGCGACCTCAAACCGGACAACGTGCTGCTGGGCCCCGACGGTCCGCGCGTCATCGACTTCGGGGTGGCGCGGACCCTGGAGATGTCGCTGACCGCCACCGGCCTGGTGGCCGGCACCCCGACCTACATGGCGCCGGAGGTGTTCACGGGCCAGCGCGCCGGCGCCCCCGCCGACGTGTTCTCCTGGGGCGCGATCGTGCTCTACGCCGCCAACGGCGACGACCCCTTCAGGGCCGAGAGCCTGGGCGCGGTCATGCACCGCGTCCTGTCCGCCGAACCCGACCTCGCCGGGCTGCCGCGCTCGCTGCGGCCGCTGGTCTCGGCGGCCCTGGCCAAGGACCCCATGGCCCGGCCCACCGCGCGCGAGCTGCTGCTCGGCCTGATCAGCGGGTTCCAGGGCGGCCAGGCCGATCCGCTCACCGTCGGCAGCGCCGAGGCCGGGCTCCTCAGCCGGGGAGCCGCGGCCGATCCCGCCCTCGGCACGCTCGCGGAGGACGCCTACGGGTTCCTCAGTCCCGGCGAACGCGACCTGGTGCCCGACCTGTTCCTGCGCTTGGTGACCGTCACCGACGCCGGTGAGGTGACCGTACGCGCCGCGTCGCGCGAGGAGCTGTTCGAGGCGAGGACGCCGGACGAGCGGGCCGCGCTCGAACGGATCCTGGAGGTCTTCTCGTACGTGATCACCGTCCGGGGCGACGACATCACGCTGGCCCGGCCCGCCCTGTTACGGGCCTGGCCACGGCTGCGGTCGTGGGTCGGCGACGAGCGCGAGGGCCTGCCCACGCACGACCTGATCCGCGCCGCCGCCCGCCACTGGAACACCCACGAACGCCGCGAAGGCGACGTCTTCCAGGGCAGCCGCCTGGAGACGGCCCTGCGCTGGGCCGCCACCGGGCGCCGCCACCTCACGCTCAGCAAGCTCGAACGAGACTTCCTCGACGCCTGCAACACCGCCACCCGCCACCGGGTCCGGCGCCGCCGCCTCCTCACGGTCACCCTGTCCGCCCTGCTCGTCCTCGCCCTGATCGGCGGCTCCGTGGCCGTACGGCAGAGCCTGGTCGTCTCGGAGCAGAGCAGGATCGTCGCCGCGCAGCGGGACGAGGCGGTGGCGGGCAAGGTGGCGGCGCAGGCCGACGCGATGCGCATGGCGGACCCGGTGCGGGCGATGCTGCTCAGCGTCGCCGCCTGGCGGCTGGCCCCGGTCACCGCGACGCGGGCGACGCTGCAGAACGCCTGGGCGCAGCGGGAGCGCGCGGCGTTCTCCGACCCGGACTCGGGCGCGGAGACCGTACGGCAGATCACCGGGGACGGGCGCACGTTCGTCAGCGTGTCCCCGCAGGGGGTGCGGATCTACGACCTGCGTACCGGGAAGAAGGTCGGCGGCTGGGATGACCTGAAGATCGGTAAGGAGAGGTTCCTGGATGCCGGCCTCAGCCCGAGCGGGCGGCTGCTGGCCGTGGCGGCGGGCCAGGAGATCCGCGTCTGGGACACGAGCACCGGCAGGCAGACCGGAGCCAGGCGGAAGATCGAGCCGGAATACTTCAACGGGATCACGTTCCAGAACGGCGACCGGTACGTCAACGTGCTGGGCTCCCAGGGCGGTGACCTTTGGGACACGCGCACCGGCGCGTACGTCGGCGTGCGGGACGGCACGCTGGAACCCTCCGTCACCTTGGCCAACGACCTGGTCGTGAACGTGGGTCTCACAGGCCGGTTCACGCTGCTGAGGCTGCCGAGCGGGAAACCGGTGGCGCCGTGGCCCCGCTCGGGCAGCTGTGCCGGGACGATGCGGAGGGCGGCGATCAGTCCCGACGGCCGCACCGTCGCCTGCGGCACCGATTCGGCGATCTCCCTCGTCGACGCGCGCACGGGGCGGGACCTCGTGGATCATTCGTTGACCGGGGGGAGCCGCGGAATGTGGTTCAGCCCGGACGGCCGCTTCCTCGTGGTCGGGAACGACGACAGCCTCGAGCTGGTCCGGGTCTCCGACGGCGACACCGTGCTCTCCTACCGGGGCGCGCCGGAGAACGTGGGCATCGACGGCACGATCCTGCGCTACCTGACCGACGAGACGGTGGTGAGCCTGGACATCTCCGACGTCCTCCACCAGACGCGGCTGCCCGGCCATGCCCCCGAGACCGCTGTGTTCAGCCCTGATGGACGCTTCCTCGCCACGCACCAGTCCGAGGCGCGGCAGCTCGTGCTCTGGGACGCGGAAAGGCTCCGCCCGCTGGGACCGCCGCTGCGGATGAAGGTCGGGGACGGCGACCCGCACTTCGCGTTCAGCGGCGACGGGCGGCTGCTGGCCGCCTTCAGCGGCATGGGGAAGCCGCTGGAGATGTGGGACACCGCGCGGCCGTCGCGCGTGACCAGGGTCCAGGTGTCAGGTGAATGGATGGCGACCGCTGTGGCCGTGAACGAGGACGGGACGCTGGTCGCGATCGGCGCCGACAGCGTCGACGGCAAGTCTCGAAGCCGGCTTTCCGTCTGGGACGTGCCGCACCGCACGTGGTTGCGGACCGTCGACACCGGCGACCTGATGGGCCTGGTGTTCCGGCCGGGCAGCACGATGATCGCTCCGGTGACCGTATCGGCCAACCACCTGATCGACCTGTCCACCGGGCGGCCGGCCGGCCCCGCCTTCGGGCCAGGAGGGATGAACAGCGGCATGAGAAGCCTCGCCTTCAGCCCTGATGGGGCGAGCCTCGCCGTCTACAGCCAGACGGGCACCCTCGCGTTCTGGGATCTGCGGACGGGCAAGAGGCGGGGCTCGACGTTCCGTCCGTACCCCGGCGGCGACGTCGGGATCAATCAGCTGGTCTTCTCCCGCGCGGGCGACGTGGTCGCGTCCATCGGCGACGGGGAGGTCCAGCTCTGGGACCCCATGACGCCGCGCAAGCTCGGGCCGTCGATCGTGGGGGCGGACGAGCCGCTGAGAGCGGGCGCGTTCGGATCCGGTGGCGCGGTGCTGCACACCATCGACGAGGCGGGCGTGTTGCGCGAGGTCTCCGTCGACCCGGCGCGCACGGCCGCCGCCGTCTGCGCCCGGGCCGGGCGGTCGCTGACGCGCGCGGAGTGGCGGGAGTTCCTGCCCGGCCTTTCGTACCAGGAGATCTGCCCCTGATCACGACCCGCTCAGGGCTCTTTCGCGAGAGGGGGCTCAGTACGCGGAACGGAAGGTATGTTCGAGGCGACTGTCAGGAGGGCGGCCGGGCATGCGGGTGACGATGACGAGCGTCGCGGCACGGGCCGGCCGCCGGAACGAGGACTTCGTCGGCGCCTTGCCGACGGCGGCGGTGCTGATCGACGGCGCCGGCATCCCCGGCGGCGAATCGATCTGCCGTCACGGCGTGGCCTGGTACGCCGGCCGCCTCGGAGGCAGCCTGCTCGGCCTCCTGCCACTCAAAAGGGACCGCAGCCTGCCGGCCCTGCTCGCCGAAGCCATCGAGCGGGTGACGGACGAGCACCGGGACACCTGCGACGTCGCCGACCCCATCAGCCCGTCCGCGACCGTGGCCATCCTGCGCGTGTCCGACGGCTTCGTCGAGCACCTGGTGCTCGGTGACTCGGTCCTCGTGCTCGACAGGGCGGACGGTGCGCCGCTCGTCGTCTCCGACCCCCGGGAGGTGGTCGTCAGCCGGTCGTACCAGCCCGCGATCGAGGCCGCCGCCGAGGGGACCGAGGAGTACCGCCGGCTCCTCCGCGACCTGCGCGCCAACCGGAACCGGGCGGGTGGCTTCTGGGTGGCCAAGGACGACCCGCGGGCGGCCGACGAGGCGATCACCGGAAGCGGGCCGGTCTCCGAGCTGACCGGCGCCGTCCTGCTCAGCAACGGCGCCAGCCGCATCGTGGACCACTTCGGGCTCGCCGGCTGGCCGGAGGTCATGGCAGTCCTGGCGTCGAGCGGGCCCGCGGAGATCATCCGCCGGGTCCGGCAGGCGGAGGCGCGCCACGGGGTGGCGGCCGACGACGCGACGATCGCACACTGCACCGACCTCGGCGGCGAGGTCTGATGGCCGACGATGGGGCGTGCCCGGCGGGCGCGCCGGGAGACCGGCGCCCGCTCGGCCATCTCTTCCACAGCGACCCCATGACGAAGCCGCTGACCTACCCGGGCCGCATCCCCGCCACCTCCGGTGTGCTGGCCGGCGACGCGTACCTGCCGTTGCGCCCGGTCCCGGAGGGGGAGTGGCGGGCCGGAGACGAGACGCTGGACGGGCTGCTGGCCCGGCTCGGCCGCGCGCCGATGCCGGAGCGCCACCCGGTCGTGGCCGTGGGCTCCAACGCCGCGCCGAGTCAGCTGCGGCGCAAGTTCGTCGGCCAGTCGATCCCGCCGGTCGTCCCCATGACGCTCGCCGAGGTGGACGGCATCGCCCCGGGCGTCTCCGCGCACGTCAGCCGGTGGGGCTACCTGCCGGCCGTGCCGCTGGAGGCGCCGGGCGAGACCTCCCGGCTGTTCGTGGTCTGGCCCGACGACCGCGAGCTGGCGGCGCTCGACCGCACCGAGCCGAACTACTGGCGTCGCCGCCTGCCCGCCGAGCGCCATCCCGTGACGCTCGAATCCGGGACCCCGCTCCCGCCGTGCTTCGTCTACGTCGGCAGGCACGGGTGCCTGGTGGACGAGACCGGTGCGGCCAGGCGGCTCGCGGATCAGTGGACGCTGATCCAGCGCCTGCTGGACGAGTCCGCCGAACTGCGCCGGCTGTGCGGGAGCACGCCCGAGGAGTTCGTCGCGTCCGTACGGGACGAGGCGCTCAGGGAGACGATCCGCCGGCTCTTCCCCACGAGGTCGCAGCCCGGCCTGGCGGGCCTGCCGTCACATTAGCGGCCTCCCATATCGGATATCGCCGTTTATTTTCGCTCATCCGCATTCGCTGTGAGCGGAACGGGAATGCGAATGTCCTGATCTGTGAATATCTTCCGAAAGGCCCATGGCCAATGAATTCAATATCTCACTGGCCCGGCGCGCTCGCCCCGGCCTATACTCGGTTATAATACGAGCCAACTATCTCTGGACTTGTTTGTGGATTATGCTTGACATCGCCAGTCATGCGAATGACCATGCTGTTCTGTGACCTCTTTGCGGAGTGACATAACCGGGCCGCCCGCCGTCGAAGGCCGCAGCAAGCGGATCTGGCGGCGCGACGACGGCACGTGCGTGGTCGAGCTGATCCCCAGCCTGCGCAGTTACACCTTCGACCGCGACGAGCTCGTCCCGGCGACCGCGCGACTGCGCCTGGACTTCTACGAGCGCGCGGCCCACGCGCTCCATGCGTCCGGCATTCGCACGGTGTTCAAGGAACGGCTCGGCGAGACCGTCTATCTCGCCGACTACGTGCCGGCTCCGCCCTTCGAGGTGATCGTCAAAAACCGGTCCGTCGGATCGACCCTCAGAAAGTATCCCGGCCTCTTTCCCGAAGGCCATGTTTTCCATCCCCCGGTGGTGAAGTTCGACTTCCGGATCGATCCCGAGGACCAGCCGATCGGAGAAGACTATCTGCGGGCATATGGAGTGGAGGTCGAGGAGTTCCGCCGCATCGCCCGGGAATGCAATGACCGCCTCCGCGAGTGGCTGGAGCCGCTCGATCTCTGGGATTTCTGCGTGATCATCGGCTCCGGCGCGAAAGGCGAGCTCACCGTCAACTCGGAGATCTCGCCCGACTGCATGCGGCTGCGCGACCGCGACGGCAACTCGCTGGACAAGGACCTGTTCCGGCAGGGCGCCAGCCATGAGCACATCGTCTCCGTCTGGTCCGGCCTGGTCGGCAGGCTCCCGGCATGACGGAGGCGCAGAGCCCGGTCGCCATCGTGACGGGGGCGAACCGGGGCACCGGTCTGGCCATCGCCGCCGAGCTGCACGCGGGCGGCTGGGAAGTTTGGGGGCTCAACCGCACTTCTGCAGGGAAGTCCTGGCTCTCCGAGGTCCGGTGCGACCTGGAGTCGGACGACGCGGTGACGGCCGCCGTCGAGTCGGTCGCGCGCCGGCGGGGGCGCATCGATTCGCTCGTCGTCAACGCGGTGGCGCGGTCACTGGGCGGGATCGGCACGCTCAGCCTGCGCGAGTGGCGAGCCGCGTTCGACGTCAACATCGTCTCCGTGCTGCCGCTGCTCCAGGCGGCGCTGCCGCACCTGCGCGCACGCAACGGCAGCATCGTCCTGATGGGCAGCCACGCCGGGAGCCGATACTTCGAGGGGGGCGCGGCCTACTGCGCCAGCAAAGCGGCCCTGAAAGCGCTGGCCGAGGTGCTCCTCCTGGAAGAACGGCCGAACGGGGTCCGCACCACGTTGATCAACCCCGGTGCGATCGCCAACGAGATCGGTGACGACTCACCGTTCAAACTGTCCACGTCCTCCGTCGCCCAGGCCGTCCGCTGGGTTGTCGAGGCACCCGCCGACACCGCCATCGGCGAGATCGAGTTGCGTCCGGCACACCTGCCCGACATGGCCGTGACCGGCTTGAACAGACTCCAAGCGGTCTGAAGCCGTCATCTCCGTGTCGAGCGAACCGCAACCGTTCCATCTCTCTGTGGAGGACTTCCCATGACATCCGTTGTCGAACGGGAATCTGCGGCTGCACCCGCCGGCGCCGGGCACGCATCGCGGGCGGGCGACCTGCCCGTGTTGCGCAGTGCCCAGGCCGACTGGCCGATGCCGCCCGTACGCACGGTCCTGATCACGCACCTGCTCGACACCGCGGTCCCGTACGTGCGGCTGCTCAGCCAGTCCACCGAGCTCGCCCAGGTCGTGCCGGTGCCTTACAGCGCCAGGCAGGAGGCGCTGTCGCTGCTGGACGATCTTCCGCTGAGCATGCCGGCCTCGATCGAGGAGGTCGGGGCCATGGCGGTCGCCGCCGCCCGGAGGGCCGCGCGGCAGGGCGACTCGCCCGTGATGATCCAGGAGGTGGGCGGATACTGCGCCGACGCGGTCGGAGATCTGGCCGGGGTGCCGCGCTTCCGCGGCATCGTGGAGGACACCAAGCAGGGGCAGTGGCAGTACGAACGCGCCGCGCCGCTCCCCCTGCCGGTCTTCACCATCGCCGACAGCCCGCTCAAGGCACTGGAGGACGTCCAGGTCGGACGGTCGGTGGCCTACAGCGTCGAACGGCTGCTGCGGCTGCGCTTCTACCGCCTCCTGAGCGAACGCCGCGTCCTCGTGCTCGGCTACGGCGGGATAGGCACGGCCCTGGCCGAGCACCTTCGGCGCACCGGAGTCCAGGTCGCCGTCTACGACCCCGACGACATCCGGATGTCGGCCGCCGTGGTGCACGGATTCCGGGTGGGCGCGCGCGAGGACCTGCTCTCCTGGGCCGAGGTGATCGTCGGCGTCTCGGGCCACCGCGCCCTCACCGCGGCCGACCTGCCACGGCTGCGCGACGGGGTCGTCCTGGCCAGCGGCAGCTCCAAGCAGGTCGAGTTCGACGTTGAGGGCCTGCGCCGCGCCGCGTCCAGCCTGGCCGAGGTCGACGAGGTGCTCGAGCTGCGGGCGGCCGGTCGCACGGTCTATCTGCTCAACGACGGCAAGCCCGTGAACTTCATGGAGCAGAGCATCCTCGGCTCCGTCCTCGACCTGGTCTACACGGAGCTCTACCTGTGCACGCGCGAGCTGGCCAGGCAGACCTGGGAGCCGGGCCTGCACCGCCTCAACCCGCAGATGCAGCGTGAGCTGGCGCAGCGCTGGCGTGAGGAGTACGGACAGCGGTGAATGCGATTCTCGAGAAGGTACGGGCCCGCGTGGCCGTCGACTTCGCGACCGCCGATCCGGCCCACGACATCGGCCACGTCGACCGGGTCGCCGCCTTGGCGGGGGAGATCGCGGCCCGGACGGGCGCCGACCCCCGCATCGCGCGGGTGGCCGCGTACGTTCACGACTACCACCGGGTGGAGGAGGCCAGACAGGACCGGCGGCCCATCCGCCCCGAGGACGCCTGCGGCGCGGTGCTGCGCGTGTTGGAGGAGTGCGGAGTGCCGCAGGAGTGGCATCCGCCCATCTTGCGTGCGGTCGAGCTGACCGGCCGCTACCGCTTCGCCGACGAGGAGCTCGACGATCAGTGCGCGATCGCCGCGGCGGTGCACGACGCCGACAACCTCGACGCCATGGGAGCCATCGGCATCGGCCGTGCGTTCGCCTACGGCGGGTTGCTGGGCGAGCCGCTGTGGGACCCGGAATCGGCTCTCAAGGACGTCTACCAGGAGGGCGAGACCTCATCGGTGCTGGCCCACCTCTACGAGAAGCTGATCCGGCTGGAGCAGGACATGCTCACCGAGCCCGCCCGACGGCTGGCGGCCGACCGCGCGCTGCTGCTGCACCGGTTCGCCGCCGGGTTCCGATCCGAGTGGGACAGGGGGCAGGCGCGGGTCCGGTGGGACGCGCGCACCCGGTTCCTGTCGGTGGAGGCGCCCCGCGGTGACGACGACGAGCCGGTCGTCCGGGTCAGCTTCCGCGGGCAGGTCCGGCTGACCTTCGACGAGCAGGGCCAGGTGACGGCGGTCGACCTGCCGGACGTGCCGGCCGGTCCCGACGGCGCCTGGACCTGGACCGACCTGGCCGATGGCGGGCCGGGCCGGCACGTCAGCGGTGTCGGGGACATCGAGGTGCAACTGCGAAAGAACCAACCGGTAGCGCTCCACCTGCACCTGCGGGGCGAGACGGGGGATTGAGTAATGGGTTACGCGAGCCTGCTCCAGGCCCCGTACGTGACACGGCTGCTGCTGGGGACGCTGGTCGGCAGGCTGCCCAGCGCGATGGCGGCGCTGGCGATCCCGCTGGTCCTGCGGGAGATCGGCGCGAGCTACGACTTCGTCGGCCTGGCCGCCGGCGGCTTCGCCATCGCCGCCGCCGGCGGCGGTCCGCTGCTCGGCCGGCTGGTGGATCGGGCCGGCCAGGTCCGCGTCCTGGTGCCGGCCGCGCTCGCGGCCGGCGTGGGCCTGATCGCGATCGCGCTGGCTCCCGCCGAGCCCGCGGTCGTCCTCGCGGGTGCCGTCCTGGCCGGGGCGGCCACCCCGCCGCTGGAGCCGTGCCTGAGGGTGCTGTGGCCTGATCTGGTGCCGGCCGCCCGGCTTGAGTCGGCCTACGCCATGGACTCGGCCTCCCAGGAGCTGGTCTTCGTCGGCGGCCCCCTGGTCGTGGCCGGCTGCGTGGCGGCCGGCTCGCCGGTGGGGGCCCTGTGGGTGGGGGCGCTGCTGGGCCTGCTGGGAGTGCTCGTGGTCGCCACCGCGTCGCCCACCCGCAGGTGGAAGGCGCCGGTCCGGTCGCCCGACTGGCTCGGGCCGCTGCGCAGCCGCGGCCTGGCCGTCCTGCTGGTGAGCCTGACCGGGGTCGGCGCCGCCATCGGCGGCCTGAACGTCCTGGTGGTCTTCTACGCGGAGCACCACGACGTGGTGGGCGGGGCGCCCACGCTGCTGGCGCTGAACGCCCTCGGCGCGCTGATCGGCGGCCTCGGCTACGGGGCCGTGCGCTGGACCTCCTCGCCCCCGCGGCGGACGCTGCTGCTGACCGTCGGCCTGGCCGCCGCGTACGCGCTGCTGTGCCTGGTGCCGTCCCCGCCCTACATGGCCGCCATCATGATCCTCACCGGGCTCTTCCTCGCGCCCGTGCTGACGGCCGCGTTCGTGCTGGTCGGAAAGCTCGCGCCGGTCGGGACGGTCACCGAGGCCTTCGCCTGGCTGGTCACGCTGATGACAGCGGGGACCGCCCTGGGGTCGAGTGCGGCGGGGGTCATCCTGGAACACGCCACGGAGTCGCAGGCCGCTTCCGTCGGGGTGCTGAGCATCGCCGTGGGCGCCGTGGTCCTGGCGGCCGGGCAGCGCAGCCTCACGGTCCGGGACGCCGACACCGCGAGAGCCGCCGCGTGACCCGGATCCAGCTCGTCTGCACGGACCTGGACGGGGTCCTGCTCACCAGCGCCGGCGGCCTCAGCCCCGACACCAGGGCGGCGCTGGCCGACGCCCGCGCCGCCGGCCTCCAGGTCATGGTCGCCACCGGGCGGCCCACCCGGGACGCCCTGGACTGGGCTCTGGAGGCCGGCATCCAGGGCCTGATCGCCTGCAGCAACGGCGCGGTGATGTGGGACACCCGCGCCGGCCGGGTGCTGTTCGACCACTGCTTCACCGCCGGCCAGGTCGAGCAGGTCTTCGCCTGGGCCGGAAGGTCCGTCCGGGGCGCGGTCCTGGGCATCGACACGGAGCACGAGCTCGTCCTGCAACCCGGCTTCGCGGACCTGGTGCCCGACTGCTGGCCCCATGAGGTGTCGGCCGACCTCGTCGGCCGGGTCACCCGCGACAACCGGGTGGTCAAGGTGCTCGTGGCCCACCCTGAGCTGTCGGCGCCCCAGCTCGCCGACGCGTTCGGCGGAGGGACGGTCGCCGGAGTCCGGGCGACCTTCTCGACCATGCACTTCCTGGAGATCTCGCCGGAGCACGCGAACAAGGGCGAGGCCCTGCGATGGGCGGCCGCGCACCGCAGAGTCCCCCTTGCCGCCACGGCCGCGGTGGGGGACATGCCCAACGACATCCCCATGCTCAGGAAGGCCGGACTGCCCGCGGCCGTCGCCAACGCGCACCCCGAGGTCAAGGCGGCCGCCCGGATCCTGCTCCCCAGCAACGACGACGATGGCGTGGCCTCCCTGATCCACGGCATCCTGCTCAGGAGAACGATCGGCTGAGGAGACCGGAGGAGCTCATGGCGCGGATGGAGTGGGTGCTCGGCAACTGCCGCCTGCTGGCCGAGACCGCCGAGGAGTTCGCCCGGACCCGTCCGTTCGCCGGCCTGACGATCGGCGCGGCCATCCACCTGGAGCCGAAGACCGCCACCCTCCTCCTCACGCTGCGGCAGGGCGGGGCGGAGATCGTCGCCACCGGCAACCTGATGACCACCCAGCGGGAGACGGTGGCCGTGCTGAGGGATCAAGGGGTGGACGTCATCGGCGAGCGCACCGGCGACCCGGAGATCCACGCGGCTCACCTGCGCGAAGTCCTCGCCTGCCGGCCGGATCTCATCCTCGACAACGGCGGGGAGCTGTTCGCCCGGTTCCTGGAGGAGCCGTACGAGTCGCTGCTGGGCGGGACCGAGGAGACCACCTCGGGGCGGGCGAGACTGCTGCCGCTGCGCGATCGCATCGCGCGGCCGCTCCTGGTGATCAACGACAGCCCGATCAAGCAGTTCGCCGAGAACGAGCATGCGGTGGGCCAGAGCGTGCTCGAGTCCTTCATGCGCATCACGAACCGGGCCACGAACGGGCTCCGGGTCACGGTCGTCGGCTACGGACCCTGCGGGCGCGGCGTCGCCGGCAACTTCGGCCGTGCGCGTGCCCGCGTCTCCGTGCTCGACACGGATCCGGTACGGCGGCTCAACGCGCTGCTCGACGGCTTCGCGGTGCCGGAGCGGGCGCGGGCGATCTCGTCCGCCGAGCTCATCGTGACCGTCACCGGCGCCGCGCGCGTCCTCACCGGAGCCGATCTCCGCCTGCTGTCCGACGGCGCGATCCTGGCGAACGCCGGTCATGTCCCGTGGGAGATCGACCTGGCCGATCTCCTGGGCCATCCCGACGTGGTCGGCTCCGTGGAGCCGACGGAAGGGGTCACGAGCCTCGTCCTCGGCGACGGGAGACGCGTTCACGTGCTCACCGGCGGGCACATGGTCAACCTGTCCGGCCCGCGCCCGCTGGGAAACTCGGTGGAATCGATGGATCTCGGATTCACGCTCCAGGCACGCTGTCTGGAGTCCATCGCACGCGGGCTCGTACCGGCCGACCAGTGCGTCGTCCCTGTCCCCCGTGACATCGACGCGAAGGTGGCGCACGCCTATGTGACCCTTGCCAACCGGATCGACTAGGGCCATTGGTCCCGAAAGTGAAGGACTTTCGTCCCTGGCGGGGCGATCCGGGCGGCGAGACGTTGTTATTAGGCCTGTGAGACGAGCGAGGGAGCCCGACCCGAGAGCCTCTGCGGAGGAGGGAAGGAAAGGCTGAGAGGCCGGAAAAGTCGAAGGACGGACCGGCGACCCCTAGCCACCTGATCCGGACCATGCCGGCGAAGGGAGAGCGCCTCACAGGTCTTCGCCATGTGCTGAGACCCCCACGGCAGACTCCCACGGCAGGGGGCTGTCGGCCCTGGGGCCGGGGACCTTTGACCCTGACCGGAACCGTCCAGGGCGTGATGCGCTTGAGGCGGAGGTGGGTGTCATGGCCGTTCTCTCGGCGAAGCGCGCGCTAGGTGTGGCGCTGGAGGCGGCGCGCTGGGCGCCGTCCGTGCACAACACGCAGCCCTGGACGTTCTCGGTGTCCGGGGAGGAGATCAGCCTGCGGGCCGACCCGGACCGGAGGCTGCGCGCCGGCGACGCCTCGGGCCGGGAACTGCTGATCAGTTGTGGTGCTGCCCTGTTCAACATGCGTACGGCGATGCGGTGCGAGGGTTTCGAGCCGGAGGTGCGTACCCTGCCGGACCCGGACCGCCCGTCGTTGCTGGCCACGCTCAAACCGGGCGGCGAGACGCATACCGACGAGGCGACCAAGACTCTCGGCGGTGAGATCGAGTGCCGTCGCACCCACCGGGCGGGCTTCGCCGAGGTGCCGGTGCCGGACGAACTGGTCGAGCGGCTGGTCCGCGCGGCCATGGAGCACGGCGCCAAGCTGACGCCCATCCGCTCCCCGGAGGCGCTGCGGGTCGTCGCCTCGCTCACCCAGGCCGCGCAGGGCGTGCAGGCGCAGAACCGTCGCTTCACCCTGGAGATGATCCGCTGGGGGCAGCCGCCCGGCAGCGACCGCAGGGACGGGGTCCCGGCGGAGGGCTACCCGCGTCAGGCCGTACGGACCGATCCGGACTTCCCGCAGCGTGACTACGCCTGGGAACACGACTGGGGCAGCCAGGCCGACCAGCGAGCGGCGACGTCCGTCGGGGTCGTGGCGCTGCTCACCACGCGGGGCGACAGCCGCAGGGAGTGGATCGACGCCGGTCAGGCGCTGCAGCACATCCTGCTGCACGCCTCCGCGCACGGGGTCAGCGCCGCCTTCCACACCCAGGCGCTGGAGATGGACCTGCTGCGCGAGTTCCTGCGCCACGAGCTCTGCTCGGACGAGTACCCGCAGATGATCATGCGGCTCGGCGTCACCTTCGACGACAAGTCGTCGGTCCGCCGCAACCTGTCCGAGGTCGTGACATGAGGACCGGCACGCGTCTGTGATCGATAGGGTGCCGGGATGAGTGAAGCGTTCCCCCGGCATGTGCTGTGCGTGCTCAGTTCCGGGCTGGGCCTTTTGGAGATGGAAGAGATCGCGAGCGGCTTCGGGGGTTTCGTCCTCGACCGCGAATACTCCGAGGACGAACCCGACCCCCGGATGCCGGAGGCCTTCGAGGCCAGCATGTCGGCGGCGTCCTTCGACGAGGCGGACCGGACCGCGGTGGAGTTCCACGACACCGTCGGCTACCTGCTGTCCGCGCCGATGATGCAGGCTCTGGCGTTCGACACCTCCCGGCGGCTGCTGGCGGCGACGGCCGCCCTGCTGCGGTCCGGCGCCACGGCGGTGAAGAACGAGAGCAGCGGGATCACGCACGGCCGGGACCGCTGGCTCGCGCTGGCCGATCGCGCGGCCGACGCCACGGACGAGGACCTGGCCGACGCGCTCGTCGCCGCCTGGGTGAAGCGGCCGATCTACGACGGTCAGGTGCTCTACAGCTGCGGCATGCACCTGCTCGGCGCGCCCGAGGTCGAGATCGAGGTCGGTGCGGCGCCTCCGGCGATGGACGAGCTGCCTGAGCTGGTCGCGCACCTGGACACGCTGGCGATCTACCTCCTGACCGATCCGCGCGCGGCGGAGATCGAGGACGGCGCCGGGTTCCGGATGGCCGAGGACGCGCCCCGCTGGTCGCTGCGCACCGGTGCCTGCGACCGCTACGACGAGGACGATCTGTTCTTCAACCCGTACGGATACGTCCGCCTGACCCCCGCCGACTGACGTCAGCTCACGGGACGGAGCTCCTCCGGCGACGAGCTCGCTCAGCTCACGGGACGGAGCTCCTCCGGCAGCCGCTCGCCCATGACGACGGCGCGGATCATGGCCGTGAACAGTTCGGGCCGCTCGCCGTTCCACGCGTGGCCCACTCCGGGGGCCAGCCGCGCCCGGCCACGGGGAAAGGTCGTGGCGATGGCGGCCAGCGACCGTCTGGTGAGGTCGTGCTCGTTCTCCCCGGCCACCGCCAGGACCGGGCACGCACTCGCAGGTCGTCGGCCAGCGCGGGGACCTGCTTGGTCCACATCCATCCGCTGGTGCCCACACCGTGCAGCAGCACCACCGCCGGTGCGTCGGCGGGGCCGGCTTCTTGGACGAAGATCGCCATATTCGCCATGCTGGCACCACCGTCGCCTCTTCACGCGGCCCCGCGTGCCTCCGCTAGCTTCCCGCGACGACCTCGCATCCCCGGTAATACTCCGACACGCGTTGTTCGGTGGTCTCGATGTAGTCGTGGAGGGCCTGGCGGGAGCGGGCCAGCGTGTCGATGTGCTCGTCCAGGCCGTGCAGGCGCGCTCGCAGGGTGTCCAGGAGCTCGGGGCAGGGCTCCAGGTCGGGGGCCGTGCCGGTGGCGCAGGGCAGCAGGTACGCGATCTCCTGGGTCGACAGCCCGGCTTCGAGCAGCCTGCGGATCTGGGCCACGGTCAGGACGGCGTCGTCGCCGTACTCGCGGTAGCCGTTGGCGCCGCGGTCGGGCTCCAGCAGGCCCTGGACCTCGTAGTAACGCAGCTGATGCGTGTTGACCCCGGTCTGCCGGCTCAACTCCCCGATCAGCATGACGCTCCCCCCTTGACCTTCATACCGGTATGAACGTTGAGGATTCTGCCATGACCACCGACAACACTCCCGTGACCGTCATCGGCCTCGGACTGATGGGCCAGGCGCTGGCCGGGGCGTTCCTGCGCGACGGACACCCCACGACCGTGTGGAACCGTACGGCGGCGAAGGCCGACCAGCTCGTGGCCCAGGGCGCGAAGCTCGCCGGCTCGGTCGGCGACGCCGTCGCGGCCGGCTCGCTCGTGGTCGTCTGCGTCACGGACTACGACGCCGCGCATCGCCTCCTCGACCCGCTGGGCGAGGCATTCGACGGCCGGCTCCTGGTGAACCTGGGGTCGGGCACGTCGTCGGGCGCCCGCGAGAGCGCCGAGTGGGCGGCGCGGCACGGCGCCGCGTACCTCGACGGCGCGATCATGGCCGTCCCCGCGGAGATCGGGGCGGACGCCGTCATCACCTACAGCGGGCCGCGGTCGGCCTTCGAGCAGTACGAACCGGTCCTGAGGAGCCTCGGTTCAGGAGCGACATACCTCGGCGACGACCACACCCTGTCGGCGCTGCACGAGATGGCCGTGCTGAGCCTGATGTGGAACGTCCTGAACGGATTCCTGCAGGGCGCCGCCCTGCTCGGCGCGGCGGGGGTGGACGCCAGGGCGTTCGCTCCGCTCGCAGGCAAGGGCGTCGACATCGTGAACGGCTGGCTGGCGGCCTACGCCGAGCAGATCGACGACGGCGCGTACCCGGCCCTCGACTCCACCATCGACACCCACCTGGCCGCGATGGACCACCTCATCCATGAGAGCGAGTCCCTCGGCGTCAGCGCCGAGCTTCCGAGGTTCGTCAAGGCCCTGACCGACCGGGCCGTGGCCGACGGGCGCGGCGGCGACGGCTACGCGGCGATGATCGAGCAGTTCCGCAAGGTCTCATGAGCCCCGCAGACCAGCGGCCATTTCGTCGTTTCCATGACCTCTGACGTAATCGCCACGATACGGGTGTCGGCGGCATTGTCTCTCTCGCAACGGTCACCACACCAGGAGAGCGACAATGACCGCCACCAAGGCATCCGAGCCCGCCGCCCCGAGGGCGGCGGACCCCGGACGGGGGACTCTGCCGGTCCTCCTGTCCGGCCTCTTCATCACCACCCTCGACTTCTTCATCGTCAACGTGGCGATCCCCGCCATTCAGCTGGACCTGCACGCCACGCCTTCGCAGATCCAGTTCGTCGTGGCCGGGTTCGGCCTGGCGCTGGCCGCCGGGCTGATCACCGCCGGGCGGCTGGGGGACCTGTACGGGCGGCGCCGGATGTTCGCCGTCGGCCTGGGCGTCTTCACGGTGGCGTCGGCGCTGTGCGGGCAGGCGCCCACCGCGGGGATCCTGATCGCCGCCAGGATCGGCCAGGGCCTCGGCGCGGCGCTGCTGATGCCGCAGGTCCTGGCCATCATCAACACCGCCTTCACCGGTGAGCGCAGGGCGAAGGCGTTCAGCGCCTACGGCGTCACGATGGGCTTCGGCGGCGTCTTCGGGCAGCTCATCGGCGGCGTGCTGATCAACGCGGACCTGGCCGGGCTGGGCTGGCGCACCATCTTCCTGATCAACGTGCCGGTCGGCGCGGTCGCGATGGCCCTGGTCCCGCGCATGGTGCCCGAATCCCGCCTCCCAGGCGGCCCGAGGCTGGACCTGGCCGGTACGGTGCTCGTCTCGCTCGGCCTGGTCGCCATCGTCTACCCGCTCGTGCAGGGCCGCGAGCAGGGCTGGCCCGCGTGGACCTGGCTGTGCCTGGCGGCGGCGGGCGTCCTGCTGGCTTCGTTCGCGCTGCACCAGCGGCGGGCCGCCGCACCGCTGGTGGACCTGGGGTTGTTCCGGCACCGCTCCTTCTCCGTGGGCACCGTGGTCAGCCTGCTGCACTCGATGACGATGGGCTCGTTCTTCCTGATCCTGGCGCTCTACCTCCAGCAGGGCCGCGAGCTGGACGCCCTGGGATCGGGGCTCATCTTCCTTCCGCTGGGCCTGGGCTACTTCGCCTCCTCGACGCAGGCCGTCCGGCTCGCGGCCCGGCTCGGCCGCCAGGTCGTCGCGCTCGGGGCGCTGATCATGGCCGTCGGGTACGGCATCCTCGCCCAGACCGCCACCGCCCTGGGCGAGCACGGTCCCGTCGCCTGGGTCATCCCCGGGCTCGTGGTCGCCGGCGCCGGAATGGGCCTGGTCATGGCGCCCCTGCCCCAGCTCGTCCTGAACGGCGTGGACCCCGGGCACGCGGCCGCCGCGTCCGGCGTGCTGAGCACCGCGCAGCAGGCGGGCGGCGCGATCGGCGTGGCCCTGGTCGGCGTGGTCTTCTACGGCGCTCTGGGCGGCTACCCGCACGCCTTCGCCATGGGCCTGCTCCTCCTGATCGCGCTGGACGTGGTGGCCGCCGCCCTCGTCCAGGCCCTGCCCCGGCGGCCGGCCTAATGGTCGGATTGCTCGGAAGGGAAGAAGACCGTGCTGATCAGGTGCGGGCTGCGGCCCGGCGCGGGCGCGTTGCGCGCCTTCGACATGAGGACCTCGCGCAGCGCGTCGATCAGCTCGGTGAGCTCCTCCCGGGTGAGCCAGTACGTGCCCTGCCGGTAGCCCACGATGTCGGCGCTCGGGTCGGCTCCGTCCCGGTCGAGGTAGGTGTTGAACTCGGCGAGCAGCGCGGCCATGGCCGCGGCGAACCCCTGACGGTGATCGTCCAGGGACATCGAAGCGGCCGCGTCCGCGTCGATCACCGTGCGCTCCCGGCGCAGCCGGTAGTGGCGCTCGACGGCGCCGTGCACGCGCTGCTCGTCGGCGACCTCCAGCACCCCCGCCTCGGCCAGCAGGCCCACGTGCCGGTACACGGTGGTCTTGGGCACGTCGGGGAGCCGGGCGCACAGCTCGGAGGTGGTCTGGGTGCGCCCGCCGGACATGGCGTGCACGATGCGCAGCCGGACTGGATGAAGGAGCAGGTCAACGGTGTCCACGCTGCTATATTCCCATATCTGGTACCGTTACCAAAGTTGGGAAAGCAATCTGGGGAGCGGGAATGACACCTTCGAAGGAGCAGGTCCGGCTGAGTGACGAGGCGGTGATCCCGCTGTCCACGCTGGATCCGGCCGCTCCGCTGGACGACCTCGCGTGGCTGGACCAGGCGGTCGGCGACGCGCGCGTGGTGATGATCGGCGAGAGCGCCCACTACAACGGCGAGTTCTACCGGCTGCGCCACCGCCTGCTGCGCTACCTGGTCGAACGGCACGGGTTCAGCGCGTACGCGATGGAGTCGGGATTCGTCGAAGGATGGCTGGCCGACGGCTGGGTCCGGGGCGGCGGCGAGCCGCTCGGCGACGTGCTGGCGAACGGCATGACCTCGCTGATGGGATTGTGGACGCCGATGCGCGCCCACCTGGAGTGGATGCGGCAGCACAATCGCACCGCCGCGCACCCCGTCGGCTTCTACGGCATCGACCTGCCCGGCTCGATGGTGTCGCTGCTGCCCGGGCTGGACGCCGTGATCGCCTATCTCGCGCAGGCGGATCCGGAGTTCCAGGTCGACCCGGGCCTGCGCGAGACGGCCGCCGCCTTCGCGGCCACGTCCGCGTTCTCCGCGCCCGCGGCCGTCGCCGCGTACGGGAGCCTCCCGCCCGAACGCAGGGACACGCTGACGGCCGGCCTCGCCGATCTCGCGGCACGCATGACGGGCCGCCGCCTGGACTACCGGCGGCGGACGACCGCCGACGCGTACGAGCGGGCGCTGCGGTTCACGGACCTCACGGTCACCCTGGACGCGATGCTCCGCCAAATGGCCCGTGGCGACCACCAGGGGGTGATGACCTGCCGCGACGCCGCGATCGCGGACACGGTCGAGTGGATACTGCGCCGCGAGGGCCGCATCGTCGTCGCCGCCCACAACGGCCACGTCCAGCGCCGGCCCCATGCCATGCCCGGCGTGCCCGCGATGACCCCGATGGGCATGCACCTCGCCGAGCGGCTGGGCGCGGGCTGTCTGGTCATCGGCACGACCTCGGGCGGCGGCCAGACCCTCAACACGGGGCCCGGCTTCCACACCGGCACGTTCTTCACGGACCTGGAGGAGCCGCCCCAGCCCGGCAGCCTCGACGCGCTCATGGCCGCGACCTGCGCCGCGACCTGCGCCGCGACCTGCGCCGGCCCCTTCGCGACCGACCTGCGACGGCTGTCGCCGGCCGACACCGCCGCGGTCCAGACCGTCACCCAGCAGCGTTACGGCGCCTACCACGCCGAGCAGAGCCCGCTGGACGCGTACGACATCGTCGTCCACCTCCCCCGCGTCACCGCCGCGGAGCCCGACCGTGACGCCGTCGCCCACGCGCCCCACGACGTGCGGGAGCCGTTCTCCCAGTACAAGCCGGTGAGCGACCCCATCGAGGCGCCCGCGCTCGTCCTCATCCCCTTGCGCCCGGAGCACGCCGACGAGATGGCCGTCGTGCTGGCGGACCCGCGGCTGCACGCGTTCACCGGCGGCGCCCCGCTCACCGCGCCGGAGCTGCGCGCCCGCTACGAGCGGCTGGTCGCCGGGCCGCCCGGGTGGCGCAACTGGGTGGTCTGGTCAAGGGAGGAAGAGCGGCTGGTCGGGTACGTGCAGGCCACGATCGACGGCCGGACCGCCGAGATCGCCTGGGTGATCGGCACGCCGTGGCAGGGCCGCGGCCTGGCGACCGCGTCCGCCCGGGCCCTGGTCGACCGGCTCGTGCGAGAGGGGATCGACACGATCGTCGCGCACATCCACCCCGACCACGCGGCCTCGGCCGCCGTCGCCGCCGCGGCCGGCCTGCGCGCCACAGACCGGTGGCACGAGGGGGAGGTCCGCTGGGAACGTACCGTCTGATCCGTAAAGATCCCCTACCCTTGGGGGAACTTGATCCCAGGGTCTGACGTCGGGGTGTTGAATCGTGGTCACGCACGAAGAGATGGTCGAGGCTTTCGGCGACGAGGGCCTGTTGCTGATGGACGTCGAGCAGTGCCGAGAGAAGGGGCTGTCGGAGGAGGACATCCAGATCCTCTCCGAGGTCGGGCTGCCGGTGCGCGCCGACCAGGCGTTCACCACCTTCATCGCCGACGAGCCGCGGGTGGGCTCGCTCGTCGTGTTCCGGACGCCGGGCGGGGACGTCGAAGTCCTCACGCTCGGCGGCACGTCGGGAGACTCGGGCATGCGCTACTTCCTCGACATCCGCGGCGGCGTCGTCGGCCTGCTGTCGATGGACGAGACCCCGCAAGCGGAGAAGGTCAACAGCTCCCTCGCGAAGTTCGTCGAGTTCCTCTACCGGCTCAGGCTGCGCCAGCAGGCGTTGAACGGCGAATCCGCGGATGACGGCCAGAGCTACACGGAGAAGCTGTGGCTCTCGCTCAAGGAGCTGGACCCGGACGCCTTCGGCGAAGCCGAAGCCTGGTGGTCGATGGTGATGGACACCCTGATGCGCCGGAACCTCATCGCCGAGACCCGCGCGTTCCTCGAACAGCGCCGCGCCGAGGTCGCCGACACGCTGGCCAAGCTGATCGAGTCGGAGGAGGCCGTCGCGCCGCGCGGCACGCAGCGCGAGGGCTTCGACCGGGCGCTGAGCCGGTTGGAGCACGAGGGCTGGCAGATCGTCGACGCCGAGCGCTTCGCGTCCGACACCGAGACCAGCGGCCTGCTGAGCCCGTGCGCCGACCACTTCACCCCGGAGGGCGTGCTGGCCGACGACGTGCCGCTCGCCTGGCGGGGCGGGCTGCCCTCCAACATCCAGGCGGCGTTCGCCCGTGAGGGCCTGGTGATCTCCGTTCCCGGTCAGGCGGGTCAGGAGGACGACTACGACGCGCTGCTGGAGATGGACGAGGACGAGCTGGCCAGGCACAGCGAGGCCCTGATGGACTCGCTCATCGCCACGGTCCACGGCCGGAACAAGCCGGAGGAAGGGGTCGTGACCTGCCTGGCCGCCGACCGATCGTCCGACCTGTGCAGGATCGCGACGGCCTTCGACCGGCTGGCCGCGCACGGCTACCTCGCTGAGCCCGACCTCTGGCCGACCGCCTCCGGCGCCTGGCAGCAGGTCCACGAGGCGGCCGCCGAGGCCGGGCAGCCGCCCAGGGCCGTCTTCTGGACGACGCAGTCGCACACGGCGAGCTTCGACGCGTACGGCGATCTGGTGGATGAGCTGGTCCTGCAGTGGGTCGGCGATCGGGACCTGATCGCGGAGGCCCTGGCCGGCACCGGGCTCGCGGTCGAGGTTCCCGAACACGAGAGCGCCGCGTTCCTCCTCCGCCCGGCCTCGCCGGGGTAGGGCGCTTCGAAGATTTTCGATGTGAGCCGGCGCGCGCCCGGGTGCTCTGTAGCGTGCCGCCGGTGGAGATTCAGAAGAGGGGAATGCTCGCCGCCGGCGCGGCGATGATCACGGTGCTCGCGGGGATGGCCGGCCCGGCGCGGGCGGGGGAGAACTACGGCCAGTACTCTCAGTTCGCCGAGCGCAGCGCCGGACAGTACTGGGCCGACGGGCAGGCGGCCGGGCAGTGGACCTGGAAGCCGCTGTCGTCCACGAACTCGGAGGTCAGCTGGGGCGATCCGAAGAAGTGGCCGCCGGACTACGCGGAGAAGTTCGTGCGCGACGGCGACTGGCTGATGCTGGACGGCTGGCGGGGCAACGGCACGTACTACACGGTCAGGATGACCAAGGAGCAGATCGGCGACGCCAAGTGCGGCAACCTGCGCACGTTCGCCACGTCGGGCCCGCAGCACTACGTGAAGTGGGACATTCCCCCGCAGGGGTACTGCCTCAAGGCGTGGGGGACCATCACCGAGAAGTCGTCGGGGAAGGTCATCGACTTCGGTCACACCCAGATCTGGTCGCCGCCCGCGCCCTGCTCGAACCAGTACCTGAGCGGGAAGACCTGCATCAAGCAGTGGGAGTCCTGGTGGGACAACAAGGACGAGCCGGGCAAGCCGATCACCCGGAAACTGGACCGGGACCAGTACATCGCCCGCGGTCTCGGCATGGCGTTCAAGATCCAGCAGTACTTCCCGAAGGCTTGGACGGCGGAGGCGCGCTCGTACTGGAACTGGTGACCGTCGCGGGCCGGCTGAGGGGCGTTCATCCACAGGGTGTGTGCGCAGGCCGGTGGACAGCCGGATCGAGGGTGTCCCGCGCTGTGGTATGGAGCACAAAGCCCTGGTTTTCCAGCGTTCACGTGTGCTGCGACCCTCTCGGGGCGCCGGTCTCCGGCACCCCTGGTGAGGGCCCGCACGGGGGTGGTTATCCACAGGAGGATCGGGTTATCCACAACCCGCGGTCCTCGCGTACGAGCAGCAGGGCGAAGGCGGGGAGGGCCGCCAGAGCGGTCATCAGGATCACGGCCCCGGCCAGATTGCCCGCCACCAGCAACGGGGTGACCGCGGCGGCGCCGACGGGCGGGGTGGCCTGCATCATCGTGCGGAAGACGCCGAAGACCCGGCCCCGCTGGGACGGCGGGATGCGCTCCATGCGCAGCGACTGCGCCCAGACGGTCATGGGCGCGCTGAACAGGCCGATGACCAGGAAGCCCGCGGCCACCGGGATCCAGTCAGGGGCCCCCAGCACCGCCAGGAACCCCGCCGCCGCCACCAGCTCCACCACGGCGATCGCGACCAGCCTGTCGATTCTCGGCCGCCAGGCCCCGGCCGCGAACCCGCCCAGGAGCTCACCGGCCGACAGCGCGGCCATGAGGAGCGAGAGGGCGGCGCCGTCGCCAGGAAGCTGCTCCTTGGCCAGCCACGGGGCGACCACCATGGTCATCGCGCCCTCGGCGATGTTGAAGGCCATGAAGGCCAGCGTGGTGCCGATGAGGACCCTGTCGCGGAAGACCGGCTCGCGTCCGGCCCGGGGTTCTGGCCTCCCGTGCGGGCGCAGGGGGCGGCGGATCAGGGTCACGGCCACGGCGAAGCAGGCGTAGGTGGCGGCGTCGAGAGCCAGGAGGTTCGCCGGGCCCACGGTGCTCAGGAGCGGGGCGGCCAGGGTGAAACCGATGATGCCGGACAAGGAGTAGCTCACGGATTCGAGCGCGTTGGCGGCGTCGCGCTCCCGCGGGCCGACCAGGTCGGGGATGGCGGCCGGGACCGCCGCCATGGGGACCATCTTCAACAGGCCGTAGAGGGCGGCGACGAGGAACGGGAGCCAGGTGGGCACGGTCGAGACCGCCGCCATGAGGGGGACGGACCCGACGGCGGCGCCACGCAGCACGCTGTCGGCGATCAGCGCGGCCCGCTTGTCGAACCGGTCGAGCAGCGGCCCCGCGACCAGGCCGCCGACCAGGACGGGGGCGGTGTAGCAGACGGCCAGGACGCCCAGTTTCGCCGTTCCGCCGGGCTGGGCGAGGACGAGCCAGGACAGGGCCACGAACGTCATGCTGTCGCCCATCACGGAGACGGACGCGCCCAGCCAGAGGTTGCGGAAGTCACGCCGGTTCCTGAGGAGGGACAAGTAGGTCGACACGAACGGTTCCTTAGGAGGGAGGACAAGGCGTGCTCAAATGCCGCATCGCGTACGAGCGCCAGGGGCGCCAACGGTCCGCGTCCCCGGCCGTCAGCCCGAGGCCGCGCAGGCCCTCCCGCACGGCCGGGTCGGCGGGGAGGAAGACGTCGGGGTCGCCGAGGGCTCGCATGCGGATCCGCGCCACGGCCTCCGCCTCCATGCCCGGCAGGGCCAGGAGCTCGCGTTCGATCTGGTCGCGATCGGCTTCGGGGCCGAGCCGGAGGGTGCCGGCGATCAACGCGCGGGCCAGGGCGGTGACCGGGGGCGGCGCGCCGGAGCCCGCCAGCGCCTCCATGCGCGGGAAGGCGTGGGTGACCTGGCCGGTCGGCGGATCGGGGAGCGGAGTGCCGTAGGCGCGGACCAGGTGGGCGAGCCGGGCTCTGCCGGCGGGGGTCTCCTCGTTCAGGATCGCGCGGATCGCCATCTCGGCCGCGTCCACGTGGCCGGGCACGCGCCTGCCGGGAGTCCTCGCCACCACGTCGGCCAGGAGCGGGTCGCGGGCCAGGTGGTCGGCGATGTCGCGGGGGTCGGCGTCCAGGTCCAGGAGACGGCGGCAGCGGCGGGCCGCCGCCGCCAGGTCCTTCAGGTCCTCCAGGTAGAGCTCGCAGGAGACGTACGTGCTCGCGGCGCGCAGCGTGACGACGCCCAGGCCGTGCGGGAGGGTCAGGGAACGGCGGTAGTGGTGGGCGCCGGCGTCCTCCAGGCCCGGGATCGCACGGGCGGCCAGCCAGGAGAACAGGTCCGGCAGGTCCAGGGGCGGGCGATAGGCGAGGCGCAGCCGGACCGTGCCGGGCGGACGGCCGGCGGCGGGCGTGCCCCGCAGGGCGGTGGGCGTCGTGCCGTAGACCTTGCGAACCGTGTCGTTGAACTGGCGGATCGAGGGGAAGCCGGCCGCGAACGCTATCTCGCTCGCGGGCAGGTCCGTGCTCTCCAGGAGCGTTCTGGCCGTGGCCGCCCGCTGGGCCCGGGCCAGGGCCTGCGGGCCCGCGCCCAGGTCGGCGGTGAGCTGACGGTGCAGCTGGCGTTCGCTGTAACCGAGCCGGGAGGCCAGACCGGCCACTCCTTCGCGGTCCACGAGGCCGTCGGCGATGAGTTGCATCGCGCGGCCGACCACGTCCGCCCGGACGTTCCACTCGGGGGAGCCGGGGACGGTGTCCGGGCGGCAGCGCTTGCAGGCGCGGAAGCCCGCCTCCACGGCGGCCGCGCAGGACGGGTAGAAGCGGGCGTTCTCGCGCTTGGGGAGGGCGGCCGGGCAGCTCGGGCGGCAGAAGACGCCGGTGGTCACGACGGCGACGAAGAACCGGCCGTCGAAGCGGCCGTCGCGGCTTCTGAGCACGGAATACGCGTCTTCGTCTGTGAGCATGCGGCTCACTCTTCCGGCTCCCCGGCCGTCCCCACTAGTGGAAATCGGACATCAAGCGTCAGCCCAGGTCGCGACCGCGGAGGCGGATCAGGGCGGTGGCGACGAGCAGCGCGGTCAGCGAGAGGATCACCGCCGGCGGCGTCGCGGTGAACGGCTCGCCCGACACCGTGTTGGGCGTGTAGTGGAAGGGCTCGACGCGGCTCCAGCCCCACAGCCCGATCAGCGGTCCCATCAGGTCGCCCACCACGGTCACCAAGCCCCAGACCGCCCACGACAGCGCCACCGACACCCGCGGCAACACCCCCACGGCGAAGGCGGCGAACGCCCCCACGAGCCAGGCGGCCGGTACGTGTTCGAGCGCCGCGAGCACCATCCGGCCCACCGCCGGGTCGTCCATGACCAGCGAGTAGATCAGCCCCGTGACGAATCCGCCGAGGAGCAGCAAGGACAGCGTGCCGAGCGCGGCCACGGCCAGGTGCGCCGCCGCCCAGCGCAGCCGGCTCACCGCCGTGGACAGCAGGGCCTCGGCGTGGCCGGAGGACTCCTCGTGGTGCAGCCGCAGCGTGGCGAGCACCGGGTAGAGCGCGATCGTGTACGCCAGCAGGAGCACGATGATCCACAGGTAGGCGTCCACCGGATCGCGCGACGGGCCTCCGTACCGCGCCAAGAAGGCGTCGAGGACCCAGCCGGGCTGGTCCGCGAGGCGGGGCGCGACGCCGCTGAAGCCGGCGAAGAGCGCGGCGGCGGCCGCCACGCCCACGGCCCACTTGGCCAGCAGGCCGCGCTGGAGGCGCCAGGCCAGGCTGAGCGACCCCTTCAGGCGCGGGCCCGTGGCCGGCCCGGGGCGTACGGGGAGCAGGCCGGCGTCCAGGTCGCGGCGGGCGGACAGCCCGTACGCGAGCGCCAGCAGGACCCCGGTCGCGACCAGCGAAACGATCAGCGGCCACCACCGGTCGGCCGCGTAGGCCCGCACCAGGTGGCTCCAGCCGAGCGGCGAGAGCCACGTCAGCCAGGTCGAGCCCGAGGCGTCGCCGAGGTAGCGCAGCACGTAGGAGACGCCGAGCGCGAGCAATCCGAGCGTGGTGGCGGTGCGGGCGGTCTGCGCGAGCTGGGCGGTCACCGCGCCGACCGCGGCGAAGACCCAGCCAGCGGCCGTGATCGCGGCCCCGTACGCGAGGGACCCGGCCGCCTCCATGCCGATCGCGACGAGGACGCCCGAGGTCAGCGCCCCGGCGGCCAGCGCGGCGACGGCCGCGGTGACGACGGCTGCGGTGATGGGCGCGGCCCTGCCGATCACGCCGGACAACATCAGCTCCTGCCGCCCGGACTCCTCCTCCGCCCTGGTGTGCCTGATCACGATGGTCAGGGCCATCCAGGCGGTGAGCAGGAAGAGCAGGCCGCCGCTGCGCCAGGCCGCCATCGCGCCGATCGAGGGTTCGGCGACGGGGCCGCCGAGGCCGAGGAAGATCGGGTTGGCGGAGATCACCCGGGCGTACGTGCGCAGCGCCTCCTGGGTGGTGAAGTAGCCGTCGATGTAGGAGACCAGGCCCGCGCCGAGCATGACGACCATGAGGATCCAGACGGCCGAGCGGAGGCGTTCGCGGCGGGCGGCCAGCCCGAGCAGCACGATCATCGCGCGGCCTCCTGGTAGTGGCGCAGGAACAGGTCCTCCAGGCTCGGCGGGCTGCAGGTCAGGCCGCGTACGCCGATCGCGGACAGCCGGGCGAGCAGCCCGTCGAGCGCGCCGGAGTCGGCCTGGCACGTGAGCCGGCCGTTCTCGACCAGCACGTCGTGCACGCCGGGCAGGTCGCCGAGCGAGCCGGGGGAGCCCACGAGATCGGCGGTGATCGAGGTGCGGGTGAGATGGCGCAGCTCGGAAAGGGTGCCCGACTCCACCGCGCGGCCCGCGCGGATGATGGTGACCCGGTCGCACAGGGCCTCGACCTCGGACAGGAGGTGGCTGGACAGCAGGACCGTGCGGCCCGCCCGCCGCTCCTCGATCACGACGGCACGGAAGGCCTCCTCCATCAGCGGGTCGAGGCCCGAGGTCGGCTCGTCGAGGATCAGCAGCTCCGCCCGGGAGGAGAAGGCGGAGACCAGCGCCACCTTCTGGCGGTTCCCCTTGGAGTAGGTGCGGGTCCTCTTGCGCGGGTCGAGCTCGAACCTGTCCATCAGCTCGGCGCGGCGCCGCTGGTCGAGCCCGCCCCGCGCGCGGCCGAGCAGGTCGATCACCTCGCCTCCGGTGAGCGTGGGCCACAGGGTCACGTCGCCCGGCACGTACGCCAGGCGCCGGTGCAGTTCGGTGGCCTGCCGCCACGGGTCGCCGCCGAGCAGCCGGACCGTGCCGGAGGTGGCCCTGACGAGGCCGAGGAGGATGCGGATGGTCGTGGATTTTCCCGCGCCGTTCGGGCCGAGGAAGCCGTGCACCTCACCGGCGCGTACGGACAGGTCGAGCCCGTCGAGCGCGCGGGTCGCGCCGTATGACTTCGTGAGTGCGGCGACTGAGATCAAGTCGTCCATGGGGATCCTTGTGAGAGGGCATGGCGGGACGGCGGCGTGGCCGCAGAGAGCCCGCCGCGTCCGCTCAGGGATTCAGCCGGAGGCCTGGTCGAGCACCTTGGCGAGATCGGCGATGGCGGTCCTGGCCGACTCGATGCGCCTGGTCTGCGCCTCGTCGGTCCAGCCGAGCCGCAGGCCCTCGGCGGCCAGCTCGTCGAACGCGACGAACGCGGCGAGCTTCTGCCGGATGACCTTGGACCAGGCGTCGTCCTCGATCTGGTAGTAGACGTTCCGCTCCCCTGGCCTGCGGAACCTGCGGATGAGCTTGATGGACGTCAGGAGGTGCATGTTCGTCGTGAGCGACGCGCGGCTCGCGCCGATGGCGTCGGCGATCTCGCTCGCGGTCTGCGCCGGCGGGTCACACGCCATGAGCCAGCCCAGGACGCGGCCGGTGATCGGGGCGAGCCCCCATTCCGCGGAGACGAACCCGGCCACCCGCTCGACCCATTCGAGCACCTGCTCGCGGTCGGGGCCGTCCTGCGCACTCATGCGGTCATCCTAACGTTCAACCTTGTAGCCAGTAATTTCAGACTAGACTGAAACAACTGGCAATGGCAAGCCGCCCGGGAGTTCACCGGCCGCGGGACATCCGTCTGAGCTGCTGCGCCCGCGCGCCGGCGTCCCCCGGCAGGTCCCGCTCGGCGAGCCCGTCCGCGATCCGCTCGCGGAAGTCGACCGGCCGGTGGTCGTCGTACTTGAACTTGGCCCGCACGTCCACCACCTCCAGCCGCAGCCCCCGGATCGCCGAGAACATCTTGCGGTACGGCCCCGCGTCCGCGGCCACCTCGCCGTGCCCGCCGTCGGGCTCGTGGTGGGCCAGCTGGCGGCGCAGGATCTCGGCCTTGCCCTCCTTGTCGTCCACGATCCGGGCCCGGCAGGTGAGCTGCGCCGCGGCGTAGTAGCTGGTCGGCACGCCGTTCTCCGGGGTGTCGGAGCGCCAGCCCGACGGGATGTAGGCGTAGTCGTCGTGCACGGTCACCACCACGGCCGGGTTGGCCTCCAGGGCGGGCCAGATCGGGTTCGGCCTGGCCAGGTGGAGCACGATCTCGCCGCCGTCGAACAGGAAATGCGTCGGCACCACGACCGGCGGGCCGCCGTCCACGCCGTTCGCGGCGAGCTGCCCGAAGTCGCGCGTACGCAGCCAGGTCCGCCATTCGTCGCCGTCGTGGGCCGCGTCCCAAGGATGAATGAGCACCTGTACCTCTTTGTATTAGTACATAATAGGTTTTGTGCCAGAAAAATACCTGATAGCGGGCGGGACTGCCAGTGAGATCGCGGCCGGGGTCGAGGCCGCCGTGTCGGAGGGGCGGCTGTCACCAGGCGCGATGCTCCCTCCGGTGCGCGAGCTGGCCTCCCGGGCCGGGGTCAGCCCCAACACGGCGGCGTCGGCGTACCGGCTGCTGCGCGAGCGCGGCGTCGTCGAGACCGCCGGGCGGCGCGGCACCCGGGTCAGGCCGCGACCGGCCAGCACGTTCCGGGAGGAGATTCGCATCGAGGTGCCTCCTGGCGTGCGCGACCTGTCCAAGGGCAACCCCGACCCGGCCCTGCTGCCGCCCCTGGGAGACGCCCTCGCCGCCGCGGCCCGCGCGCACGAGGAGCGGCCGGCGATGTACGGGACGGGTGACGACGAGGAGCTGATCGCGCTGGCCGGGGAGCGCATGCGCGCGGACGGCGTATCGGCCGGGCCGCTGGCGATCACCTCGGGCACCCTCGACGCGGTCGAGCGCGTGCTGGCCGCCGAGCTGCGTCCCGGCGACGCGGTGGCCGTGGAGGATCCGGGCTGGACGGCCCTGCTCGACCTGGCCGGCGTCATGGGGCTGCGTCCCGTGCCGATGCGGGTGGACGACGAGGGCCCGCTGCCCGACGAGCTCGGCCGGGCCCTGCGGTCAGGGGTCCGAGCCGTTGTGATCACCGCCCGCGCCCAGAACCCGACCGGCGCCGCCGTCTCCGCCGAACGGGCCGGCGCCCTGCGGGAGGTGCTGGGGGCGTACCCGGGGGTGCTGCTCATCGAGGACGACCACGGGTCGGGCTTCGTGGACCTCCCGCTGCACTCGTTGACGGGGGTCACGCAGCGCTGGGTCCTCACGCGTTCGACGGCCAAGGCGTTCGGGCCCGACCTGCGCGTCGCCCTCGTCACCGGCGACCCGGTCACGCTCGGCCGGCTGCGCGGCCGTCAGCGCCTGGCCGCGGGCTGGGTCAGCCACCTGCTGCAGCGCGCCGTCGCGTACCTCTGGCGTACTGACGCGGTGGACCCGGCGGCGGTGGCGGCCTCGTACGCGCGGCGCAGGGACGGCCTGGTGACGGCGCTGGCGGAGCGCGGCATCCCCGCGCACGGGCGCACCGGGCTCAACGTGTGGGTCCCCGTCCCGGACGAGACCACCGCGATCACCCGCCTGCTCGCCCGCGGCTGGGCCGTCGCCCCCGGCGCCCGCAACCGCCTCGCCACCCCGCCCGCGATCCGCCTCACCGTCTCGCCCCTGGCCGCCGACGAGATAGCCGGACTCGCGGACGACCTCACCACCGCGCTGCGCCCGGTCTCAAGCGGCCGGTACGGCTAGCAGTGGCTGAATGGTTGCGTTAAAAGCCGCAAAATTTCATGTTTGTAGAGATTGATGAAGAGAACTTTCAGGGATATGTTCATGATCGACCGCCCTCCCCCCACGGGCGGTGAGATGTCGAACCCCACGTCTCCATGAGGCTCGTCGACATCGAAGGAACTGGGCGCCTGACCGTATCCCCCCATACGCACCCTGTTCAGAGAGGTGACCATGCCTACAACCCTCAGGCCCGCGATCACTGCCCTGTTAGTCGCTCTCGCGACAGCGCTGATTCCCCAGTCCGCCTCGGCACAGGACGCCGGCGTCCTGGCCATCACGCACAAGAGCCCGTTCAACTGCGGCAAGACCTTCTACGCCAACAACTGGCTCCCTGACCACAACCCGTCGGGCTCCATCGACTGGCAGGACTACGGGGGCGACGACATCAACGGCGAGACGGTGCGTGCCACCGCCGCCGGCACCGCGTACTTCAGCGACGCGGGAAGCACGAGCTACGGCAAGTGGGTGGAGGTCCGCCACAGTGACGGCACCAGAACCCGCTACGCCCACCTGGCGAGCATGGTGAGGTCGGCCGGCAGCTCGTTGAGCGTCAGCCAGGGCACGGTGATCGGGACCGTCGGTTCGACGGGCGGCTCGAACGCGCCGCACCTGCACTACGAACAGCGGACCTCCACCGGTGCGATGGACACCAGCCCGACCGTGGACGGCGTGACCGTGTCCCTGGGCCAGAAGAAGGCCATCACGAGCACCAACTCCTGCGGCGGCAATCCCTACACCCCTGAGGAAGTCTGCGGCAGCGGCTACTCGGTCATCGACTCGGCCGCGCTCACCGGCGGCCGTACGTATCTGCTCTACAACTCCGGCAACGGCTACAACTGCGTCGCGACGCTGAAGACGTCCAACCTCGGCACGGCGTCGGCGATGTCGGCCTTCCTGGAGCCGCAAGGGGAGAACCGGACGACCGACTCGGGTAGTTACGACTATTACGCGGGTCCGGTACGGCGCGACGCGGCCTCGCAGTGCGTCAAGTGGGGCGGCTCGGTCGGCAGCAGCTCGTACACCAGCGGCTTCGAACACTGCAGTTAGGAGCACGACGTGAACGGCCACTCCCCGGACGAAGGGGGTGGCCAGACGTCTTTCCGGAGCCGGCGACGGCGTGAAAGGTCAGGCCACGGGGTGCGGCGCGGTGCGGGCCCGGGTGGCCATCAGGTGGTCGATGAGCGCGAGCAGCACGTCGCGGGCCGCGCTCCGATCGCGGGCGTCACAGAGCACCAGCGGCACCTGAGGATCGAGGTCGAGCGCCTTGCGGATCTCCTCCTGCGTCCGGTCCTTGACCCCGTGGAAGCAGTTGACGCCGACGACGAAGGGGATGCCGCGGCTCTCGAAGAAGTCGATCGAGGCGAAGCTGACGTCCAGCCGGCGGGTGTCGACCAGGACGACCGCGCCCATCGCCCCGTTGACGAGGTCGTTCCACATGAACCAGAAACGTTCCTGCCCGGGGGTGCCGAACAGGTAGAGCACCAGCTCGCGGTTGATGGTGATGCGGCCGAAGTCCAGCGCGACGGTGGTGGTGGACTTGCCGCTCACGCCCTCCAGGTCGTCGACGCCGACGCTGGCATGGGTCAGGTATTCCTCCGTGCGCAGTGGGGCGACCTCGCTCACCGCGCCGACCAGGGTCGTCTTCCCGACGCCGAAACCACCGGCGATAAGGATCTTCACTGCCAGGGGAGCGGCGTCCCCGTGGTCAGAGCTTGCGTAAGCCATCCCTCACCGCCTCAAGAATTGTCACATCGGGAAGACCGCCCGCCTGGGCGAAGGCCAGCGGTGGCCGGGCCCGCATCTGACCGTTCTCGATCAGATCGCCAATGAGGATCTTGGTCACGGAAACCGGGAGGTTCAGCGCCGAGGCGACCTCGGCCACCGCCATGGGCCGCTCGCACAGATCGAAGATGGTGCGGTGCTCCGGCTGCAGTCGCCGCTGGCCGCGTCCGAGTTGCAGGGAGACGTGGGAAATCGAGGTCACCAGCGTGATCAGCGTGAGGTCGTCCCGCTCGGGGGCGGTCCGTCCGCCGGTGATCGTATAGGGGCGGACAAGGGGTTCGTCGTCATCGTCGTCGAACCCCTCGGTCCAGTGTTTCATCCGCGTCTCCCCGCGTCGTCGGCCTGCGGGGTGCGTGCGCCGGTCCCCAGCTTCTGGCCGACCTGCTGGACCAGGGTGTGCATCGCGACGCTCATCAGCTCGGCGTCGACCTCCTGGGAGGCGACCACGGCCAGGTGGGTGCCGCGGCCCGCGGCCGTGATGAACAGCCACAGCTCGGCCATCTCGATGATGACCTGCTGGACCGGCCCGCCGCTGAAGAGCTGCCCGACACCGCGCGCCAGGCTCTGCTGGCCGGTGGCGATCGCGGCCAGGCGCTCGGCGTCGGAGCGCTCGATGGTCCGGGACCGGCTGATCACCAGCCCGTCGTCGGACAGCACGATGGCGTGCCGGGTGCCCGCGACCTGATCGACCAGGCCGTCCAGGAGCCAGTCCAGGTCGCGGTTGGTGGCGGTGGTTCGCTGCGTCATCATCGATCTTCCGTCGTAGGGGAGCCAGGCTCGGGGGATCCGTCCGTCCCAGGCTGGAAGGCGTCGTCACCGGTACGGCGCCTCCGAGACTGCCTCTGGAACGCGCCGATTGTCGCACTGGATCGGCCGGGCTGATCGCGTAGGGCCCACGTCTCCTGTTCGGCCTGCTCATCCCTGTCCGCCGCAACCTTGAGCTCGGTGACCAGGCTGGCCTGGCGTACCCGCTGGGGCAGCGGCGGACGGTCCG
Organism: Nonomuraea sp. NPDC005650; assembly: GCF_040605375.1. Classification (NCBI taxonomy): domain Bacteria; kingdom Bacillati; phylum Actinomycetota; class Actinomycetes; order Streptosporangiales; family Streptosporangiaceae; genus Nonomuraea; species Nonomuraea sp. NPDC005650. The sequence goes on along the minus strand of NZ_JBEXCR010000039.1, from coordinate 47,532 downwards.
ACGACGAGGGCGCGTCGTCCCGGTCCGGGATCCCGGAGGGCGCCGTCACGTAGGCCATCGCGCGTCCCTTGGAGCGGGTCGGCAACTGCCCGTCCTCGGGGGGAGTCACCGGCTCCTTCCTCGGGCGAGGCTGCGGGGCGGTCGCTTCCGGAGCCGGGGCCGGGGGCGCCTCCTCGGGCACCGTACGGGGGCGGTCGACGACCAGCGCCTCCGGGATCAGCACGATGACCCGGGTGCCGCCGAAGGCCGACGATCGCAGCTCCACCTGCAGGCCCAGGCTCGCGGCGAGGCGGGCGACCACGTACAGACCGAGCCGCACGTCGTCGGCGTGGGTCATCACGTCGAGCTGCGGCGGCGACTTCATCAGGGCGTTGGCGGCGGCGTACTCCTCGGGTTCCATGCCCAGGCCGCGGTCCTCGATCTCCACGGCGACGCCCCGGCTGACCGGCGCGGCCCGCACCTCGACGGGGGTCTGCGGCTTGGAGAAGGTGGTGGCGTTCTCCATGAGCTCCGCCAGGACGTGGACCAGCGGTCCCACCGCGCGCTCGGTCACCCAGGACCCGCCCTCGACGTCGATCGAGATCCGCCGGTAGTCCTGGACCTCGCCCTGGGCGGCGCGCAGCACGTTGAGCAGGTGCACCGGCTTGCGCCAGCGGCGTTGCGGCTGCCCGCCGCCGAGGATCACCAGGTTCTCCTCGTAGCGGCGCAGCCGGGCGGTGAGGTGGTCGAGGTCGAACAGGCCCTCCAGCACCTCGGGGTCCTCGTGCCGGCGTTCCAGCTCGTCGAGCTTCTTCAGCTGGAGGCCGATGAGGATCTGGGTACGGCGGGCGATGCGCTGGAGCATGCGCTGGAAGCCGCGGTGCTGCTCGGCCTGCCGTACGGCGGTGAAGACGGCGCTGCGGCTGGCCAGGTTCAGGGCCTGGCCCAGCTCGCCGAGCTCGTCGGGGGTGGGTTCGAGCATGTGGACTTCCGCGTCCACGTCCACGTCCTCGCCGCGTTCCAGCCGGGCGACCACCTTGGGCAGCCGCTCCTGGAGCTCCTGCGCGTCATGGCGCAGGTGGAGGATGCGGCGGCGAAGGATGGAGGTGAGCCGCCAGCTCGTGAAGATCACCAGGCCCAGGGCGAGCAGGCCCACGCTGGTGATGCTGATGAAGATCACGAAGAGCATGTCGGCGTGGTCGTAGCCGATCTTGCTGACGTTGTCGAGCCGGAGGCGCAGGAGCTCGACCACCTGCGCGGAGACCGCGTCCACCGAGGAGCGCCACTCGGCGCTGTCCCCGTGCACTGTCACCTGGTTGTTCCCCGAGGGGGCCAGCCGCTCTTCCAGCGCGTTCATGGCCGCCCACGCCTTGCCGGTCATCAGCGATTCGTAGCGGGTCTCGTCACCGGTGAGGTTGGGGATCACCTGGGACTGCAGGAGGTGCTTCCTGGTGCCGACGGCGTTCGTGACGAGGTCGTACTCGGCCCTCGTCAGGCGCCCGCTCTTCCAGCCGCGGGCCAGGACGGCGTCCTCGCGGCCGATCATGTCGACGACCCAGAAGAGGTCGACCAGGGTCTGCGACTTGCTGTTGACCAGGCCCTCGTCGGTGTGGCTGAGGGCGGTCAGCACGCGCAGGTCCGACTCCAGGACTCCGCTGTAGTAGTCGAACGCCTTCTGCGCGCTGGCCCAGCCGGCGTCCACCGCCCGGCGCTGCTCGTCGAGGAGGCTGAGGCTGCGGGCGGTACGGGCGATGGCCTCGGTGAGCCCCTCCGGCCCCTTGCCGGTGTCCAGGGCCGTCAGCGGACCGAAGGCGTTCACGGCCTGGTCGGTCACCGCGCGCTGCTTGGCGAGCTTGCCGGGGGCGCTGCCGCCGGGGTCGGCCTGCGTCTCCGCGGTGAGCCGCCGTTCCCTGTCGAGGCTGAAGAACAGGTCGGCCGCGGGTGCGCCGACGGTCTTGGTGGCGAGATCCATCTGGGCCTTCTCGGCCCGCCACTGGGAGGACAGCTGGAACATGCCCGAGGCCAGCAGCGGCGTGAAGGTCAGACTCGGTACGAACACGATGATGAGCAGCACGGTACGCAACGGCAGCCGGCGAACACCGGCCAGCCGTCGCGGCCCGGCTGACGCGCTTCCGTCGCCCAGGGTTTTCGTCCGCCGTCGCCCGAGCCTGCCCCATCCAGCCACGTGCAGGACACTCTCCTCACCGATCGGACAATCACCCGACTAGGCGATTAGGTGCCTGATAGTAGCCATACGGCAGTTGGGCCGAAAGACCCGGCTTTGTCCCGCTGGTTTACCCGAAAGCTCCTGCTTCGCCGCCCCCGGGTACGTGCCGGGGGCGGCGGTCGGTTCACTTGTAGCCGGCGGCGACGATGTTGGCCTGCACCGAGTTCTCGGTGGCGTCCGACGGGTAGCCGGAGGTCATCACGCCCTCGTAGAAGGTGCCGGCGGAGCTGTTGCTGTTGTCGCCGCCGGTCCCGAGGATGATGGCCCCTTCCTTCTTCATCGGGTTGTAGCCCGCGACGTTGGGGCGCGGCCCGTTGTAGAACGTCGACAGGCCGCCCGACTGCGCGTTGCCGGCCCGGATCGACCAGTGGTTCGGCTCGCCCTTGACGATGGCGGTCAGGTACCGGTAGTTCACGGTCGGGTCGTTGGCGTTGTAGCCGGGGTTCACTCCGGAGAACAGGCCGTTCTCGAGGTCGGCCATGACCCACGGGCCGTTGCCGGTGCCGTAGCCCCAGACCTTGATGTTGCCGAAGTAGATGGCCTCCATGGTGCCGTTGCCGTTGTCGCGGCTGTTGGTCTCGGCGTTGCCGTAGTCGAAGCAGCAGCCGCCGTTGTAGTGCGTGCCGTCGAAGATCGCGTACATCCCCTCCGGCTGGTCCCCGCGCGCGACGCCGTTGGTGCTGTTGTCGCGGTAGCCGGTGCCGGGGGCCACGTAGACGCCGTACGCCTTGTGGCCGTTGATCGTGATCGGTGCCGCGGTCGCGTTCGCGAGGTTGTCGTATCCGCCGGGAGCGGGCCCGGGGAAACCGCCGGGAGGCGCTTGGGTGAGGTGGTTACCCCGGCCGGACTGGTCGTAGATGATCGTGATGAGGCAGGTCGTGCCGGCGCAGAACGAGTCCTGCGTGGCGGCGTTGGCATATCCGCCCGCGCTCAGGACGCCGATGTCCCGGGTGGTGTTGTCCGAGGATCGGCGTACCTGGTAGAGCGAGCCGTTGTAGGCGGCGTACAGGGCACGGGTCGTGCTGTGCGCGGCCACGCACGGCGTGCCGCCCGTGGCGTAGATGTCGCACGGCTGGGTCGACGACGGCGGCGGCTGCGAGATGGTGGGAGTGGGGGTGGAGACCCCGCCGGTGCAGGTGACTCCGTTCAGAGCGAAGCTCGACGGCACCGGGTTGGAGCCGTTGTACGCCCCGTTGAACCCGAAGCCGACGCTGCCGCCGCTGGGGATGGCGGCGTTGTAGCTGACGTTGGAGACCGTCACCTGGGAGCCGGACTGGGTGTAGGAGCCGTTCCACAGCTGGGTGATGGTCTGCCCGGAGGCGAATGACCAGGTCAGCTTCCAGCCGTTGATCGGGTCACCCAGGTTGTTAACGCTAACATTAGCGCCGAAGCCGCCGGGCCACTGGTTGGTCACCGTGTAGGTGACCTGGCATCCGGTCGCGACCGCGGACGCGGCGTGCGTCCCGGCCAAACCGACACCGGCCGTCAACAGCGCGGCGACGGCCGCGGCCGACAGTCTCAACCGTCGGCGAAAAGAGCTGACATGTCGCACGGGTGTCTTCCCATTCTCCGAGATGTGGCGTTCTCCGCGGCGATGAGGACGCGAACGGTCGTGCCAGACAGTCAGGGGGTTGCGACGTTAGCGCTAACATTCCGGTCGGCCCCTGACGTGGCTACGTTCACGGATTCGCTGCGTCGAGCCAATCCCGGCCGGGAGCCTCCGTCAACGAGCCCAGGTTCCGCCGCGCCCGCGGACCCGCGCTGAACTGGGGCTCGGCGGCTTGAGGAAGGCCGGTGATCCCGAAACTTTCATCCGGCTCTCCGGAAACCCCGGTGAGCCCGGGGCTCGTGTGACGGATGCGCTCAAACACCAAAAACGGGATTGCATAACACGCTTGGGCTTTGACGCGCTATTTGGGATTAAGGAGGTAACTGAGGATATCTGCATGGGTATGTCCGGTTCCATCTGAGTGTCCGCGAAGTGGCGGATGCCAGGTTCCGCACCGATCTATCCATGAACGGAAACGAGAGCACGTGAATACCAACAGTCGGCGAACGCGAGCGCCACACCGTGGCCTGCTCGCGGCAGTAGCGATTACCGGCGCGATCGCCGGTGCCATGATCCTTCCTATGGGCCAGGGGACGGCCACGGCGAGCGCGGGCTTCCACGCCGTCGATGCCGGCGGCCCGCCCGCGCCCACACCGCGCAGGGTGACGCGCGTCGTGCGCCAGGCCGCGCCGAGGGTCGTCAACCACGAGCGGCCGGTCTTCATCCCGCGGCCCATCTGGCAGCGTCAGAACGCCAGGGTCATCGTGGACAACCACAACCGCAACCTGAACAGGTTCCCCAGGGAGCGTGAGGAGCGCCGCCGCCACCACGACAACTTCCAGCACGACAACAAGACCCCTGAGTGGTCTGAGTCCGAGGACACCTCGTCGGGTCAGTGACGTCACGTCAGCTCGACGCCAGGTGACATGGTGGACGATATCGGCGTCGGGGGACAATGGAGCAGCCAAGGGTGGAAGACCGGGGTTCTGCCGCTCCGGCGATGGCCTGCTCCATTGCTCCCGACGCCGATACGCTTCGATCGTGATGAACGCGGTCTTCCCTCCCAAACTGAACAGAGGCGACGTCGTACGAGTGGTCGCGCCGGCCAGGTCCCGCGCGATGGTGATGGAGCACGACCACACCGGCATCATCGGGTCCCGGTTCGCCGAGCTCGGCCTGACGCTCTCGTACGGCCGCCACGTCGACGAGCGGGACGCGTTCCACTCCTCCAGCGTCGCCTCGCGGGTCGCCGATCTGCACGACGCCTTCGCGGACCCGTCGGTGGCGGCGATCCTGACGGTCATCGGCGGCTACAACTGCAACGAGCTCCTGCCGTTCCTCGACTGGGAGCTGATCCGCGCCAACCCGAAGATCCTCTGCGGATACTCCGACATCACCGCCCTGCAGAACGCCATCCTCGCCCGGACCGGGCTGGTCACCTACTCCGGCCCGCACTGGTCGACGTTCGGGATGCGGGATCACTTCGAGGAGACCCTGCGCTGGTTCACCTCGGTCATGTTCGACACCGCTCCGGTCGCCCTGGCCCCGGCGGCGCGGTGGAGCGACGATCTCTGGTTCCTCGACCAGGACAAGCGCGAGCCGCTCCCCAACGACGGATGGTGGCCGCTCCGGCCCGGCACCGCCGAGGGGCGCATCGTCGGCGGCAACCTGTGCACGCTTAACCTGCTGCAGGGCACCCCGCACATGCCGTCCCTCGACGGCGCGATCCTGATCGTCGAGGACGACCTGGAGTCGCACCCGGCGACCTTCGCCCGCGACCTGACCTCGCTGCTGCAGCTTCCCGACGCCCCGAAGATCCGAGGGCTGGCGATCGGACGGTTCCAGCACGCCAGCCGCATGTCCCGCCCGCTGCTGGAACAGATCGTCGCCACCCAGCCGGTGCTGAACGGCGTCCCCGTCCTGGCCAACATCGACGTCGGCCACACCAACCCCCTGGCCACCATCCCGATCGGCGGCCAGGCCCGGCTCACCGTCACCGACGCCGGGACCGGCCTGACCCTGCTACGCCACTGACCGGAGGACGAGGACGGCCAACCGGGCGGTGCGCTGCGAGCGGGACACGGTCAGCACTCTCATGCCGTTCAGTCCTGAACGGAACTACTACGGTGAACGCCGAACTGTCGTCGTCCGGCGCACCCTAAGGGCGAGATCGCCGAAGCTCACCCGGGAAGCACCTTGAAGCGGCGGTTGGTCAGGCTCGGGTTCGTGGCGCGGACGGCGCGCAGCCGCTCCGCGCCGATGACGGCCGACGCCACTCCCGGGGCCTCGCCCGCCGACGCCACGATGGTGCCCATCGGGTCCACGACCGCGCTCTGGCCCGTGCAGACGGGGCCGGTCTGCCCGCTGGCCAGCACGTACGCGGTGTTCTCGATCGCGCGGGCGCGGACCAAGGTGATCCAGTGGTCCTCCTTGGCGGGCCCGGCGACCCACGCGGCGGGTACGACGAACGCCTCGGCCCCGGCGTCGACCAGGAACCGGGCCATCTCGGGGAAACGCAGGTCGTAACACGTCAGGACGCCGAACGTGAGGCCGTCCAGCGTGAAGACGAGCGGTTCGGGCGCGTGCGCCTGCACCCGATCGGACTCGCGGTAGCCGAAGGCGTCGTAGAGGTGCACCTTGCGGTAGACGCCGAGCAGGTCGCCGCCCGCGTCCACGGCGAACACGGTGTTGCTGGGCTTGCCGTGCTCCCCCGCGGGCGCCTCGGTCATGCCGGCGACGACGGCGATGCCGTGCTTCTTGGCCAGCGCGCCGATCGCGGTCGCGAAGGGCCCGTCGAGCTGTTCGGACGTGGGGACGATGTCGGCCGTCACGTCCGGGTTGGAGTACATGGCGTTCTCCGGCAGGACGACGAGCCGCGCGCCCTGGGCCGCCGCCTGCTCGATCAGCCCGGTGGCGGCGTCGAGGTTGGCGGACTTGTCGGTGGTGGCGCTGAACTGTCCGACGGTGACGAGCATGCAGTATCTCCTAAAGGGTGAGTTCGTGGGTCTGGTCGAGCGCGGCCTTGAAACCGGCCATGATGGCGCCGTGCTCCATGGTCAGGACGAGCTGGTCGGCGCCGTTCTCCAGGGCGAACGCCTTCTCCTGCGGCGACCACGCGGGCAACACCCAGGGTTTGCCCGCGGCACGGGCCGCGTCCGCCACGATCCTGAGGTCGGCGAAGTCCTCCTCCGAGCGGGAGTAGGCGCCCCGGCCGCGGCGGACGGACAGGTCGCTCGGGCCGATGAAGACGCCGTCGACCGTGTCGAGCGCGAGGATGTCGTCGATCTGCTCGATGGCGCCCGCGTCCTCGATCATCGGATAGACGCGGGTCCCGCGATCTTGGCGTACGATCCACTCGTCGTCGAACCCGCCGTACCGCGCCGTTCGTCCGCCCGCGAAGCTTCTGTCCCCCAGCGGGGGGAACTTCCCGAAGGCGCACACGGCGGCCGCGTGCGCGGCGCCCTCGATGTGGGGCACGACGACGGCGGTGGCGCCGAAGTCGAGGGCCTGCTGGATCGGCCCCCGCTCGGGCCCGAGCACCTTGGCCAGCACCTCCAGCCCGAGACCACGGAGGAACGGGATGAAACGTTCGAGGTCGGCCAGGTCGAAAGAGCCGTGTTCGATGTCGAGGACCACCGCGCCGTAGCCCAGGTCGGCCACGATCTCGGCCGCGGCGAAACTCGGGCCGGACAGCCAGGCGGCGTATCTCCGGTCTCGCTTGTCCTGCAAGGGATACTCCTTCTCAGCTTTGGTATACGCTGTGTATACACACGAGCGTGGGGGTTGCATGAACTGGGAACCGGACATCGCGCCGGCGACTACCGCGGGCGAGCGTGCCTATCGATGGACGCGCGAGGCGATCCTCGGCGGCCGGTTTCCCGAGGGGTCCTTCCTGGAGGAGAAACTGGTCTGCGACGAGGCCGGCGTGTCGCGCACTCCCGTCCGCGAGGCGTTCCACCGCCTGGCGGCCGAGAAGTACATCGACCTCCTGCCCAGGCGCGGTGCGCAGGTCCGCAGCGTGACGGCCGCCGAGCTGTTCGAGACGTACGAGATGCGGCTGGTGCTCGAGATCCACGGCTTCGGGATCCTGTGCGACAAGAAGACCGACATACCGCAGGAGCTGTCCGCGCACCTGGACCTGATGGAAGACCCGGACATGATGGCGCGCTGCCGAGCGGGCGAGCGCGACGCGATCGCCGAGCACGCCAAGATGGACTTCTTCTTCCACTTCTCGTTCGTCAGGGCGACGGGCAACACGGTCCTGACCGACCTGTTCCGCAGCCTCCAGCCACGGCACCAGCGGATCGGGGTCAGCGCCGTGGCGGCGCGCCCCGACCGGCTGGCGGTCATCAACCCTGAGCACCGTGCCCTGCTCGCGGCCCTGACTATGCACGACTTCGACACCGCCGAGCGCACCCTGCGCAACCATCTGCGGCCCGACCAGCGGGTGGTCTCCCACCTGAGGTGATCACCTGGCGATCGCCCGCCACAGCTCGCGGCGCGCGGCCTGCTCGGCGGGGTCGGGCACCGGCGCCGCCGCGACGAGCCTCCTGGTGTAGTCCGTCCGGGGATCGTTCAGCACCTCGCGGGCCGGGCCGTGCTCGACCATCCGGCCGTGCTGCAGGACGGCGACGTCGTGCGAGAGCAGCTCGACCACGCCCAGGTCGTGGCTGATGAACAGGCAGGAGAAACCGAGCCTGTCCTGCAGCTCCCGGAACAACCGCAGCACCGTGGCCTGCACGGAGACGTCCAGCGCCGAGGTGGGCTCGTCGGCGATGAGCAGCTCGGGCTCCAGCGCCAGCGCGCGGGCGATCCCGACGCGCTGCCGCTGACCGCCCGACAGCTCGTGCGGGAACCGGTCGGCCCAGCTCGTCGGCAGCTCCACCTGGTCGAGCAGCTCCAGCACCCGCTCGCGGACGGCGGCGCGGCCCGCGTACCGGTTGATGATCATCGGGGCCGCGATCGAGTCGCCGATCGACCGGCGCGGGTCGAGCGAGGAGCCCGGGTCCTGGAAGACCATCGAGTACTTCCTGCGGAACCCGCGCAGCTCCTTGGCGCCGAGCCCGGTCACGTCACGTCCGCAGATCTCGATCGTGCCGGCCGTGGCGCGTACCAGCCCGACGATGGCCCTGCCGATCGTGGACTTGCCCGAGCCCGACTCGCCCACCAGGCCGAGGACCTTCCCCTTCCCGATCTCGAAGCTGATGTCGTGCACGGCTTTGAACCCTTTGCGGCCCAGCCGCCCCGGGTACTCGACCTGGAGGCCGGCGACCCGCAGTGTGGCGCCCTCCGGCGTGTCGCCGCCGGACGGCGCCGGCTCGGCCTGGCCGCGCCGCGGCACCGCGGACAGCAGTTTGGTGGTGTACTCGTGCTCGGGCTCGGCGAACAGCCGGGCGACCGGGGCCTCCTCCACGACCTCGCCCTGCTTCATCACCACCACCCGGTCGGCCAGGTCGGCGACCACGCCCATGTCATGGGTGATGACCACGACCGCCGAGCCGAGGTCCTTCTGCAGGCGGCGCAGCAGCTCCAGGATCTCCGCCTGCACCGTGACGTCGAGGGCCGTGGTCGGCTCGTCGGCGATGATGACCTCGGGCGACCAGGCGATCGCCATCGCGATCATCGCCCGCTGCCGCTGGCCGCCGGAGAGCTGGTGCGGGTAGCTGTCGATCCGCGACTCCGGCTCGGGGATGCCGACCTTCCTCAGCAGCTCCAGCGTGCGCGCACGGGCCTCGGCGGCCGGCACGCGCTCGTGGCACCGGATCGCCTCGATGATCTGCTCGCCGATGGTGTAGACCGGGTTCAGGGCGGTCATCGGCTCCTGGAAGATCATCGCGATCCGCTTGCCCCGGATGGCGCGCAGGGCCTCCTCGCCGAGGTCGAGCAGCTCGGTGTCGCCGTACCGGATGCTGCCGCGGCGGCGCGCGTTCTTCGCCAGCAGCCCGAGCACCGACATCGAGCTGACGGACTTGCCCGAGCCGGACTCCCCGACGAGCGCCACCACCTCGCCCTTGGCGACCGTGAAGCTGACGTCTTTGACGGCGGGGACCCACTTGCCCGCGATCTGGAAGTCCACCGAGAGGCCCTCGACCGAGAGGATCGGCTCCGCGGGACTCGTGCCAGTTGTCATGAGTCTCCCCTGGTGTTCCGGTCGTATTCCTGGATGTAGGCGGAGCAGAAACCGATCACCCGCTCGATCCAGATCTCGCCCGTCTTCGCGTTGCCGAGACTCACGTCGCCGGTGCAGCCGGTCGCGCTCACCTCGGAGAAGTCCCACAGGACGGTCCCGCGCACGTCGTGCCCCGGAATCGCCGCCTCCGTGTAGCTCGTCGGAGTCCAGCCGCTGCTCGACTCCAGGCCGCCCGCGACGGCCAGCTCGCTCTGGACCTGGTCGGGGAACATCGCGAGCATCGCGGAGTGCTCGGGCTCGGCGCCGTGGCCGTACGCCGTGGCCGGGTCGTCGTAGACGTCCCGCATGAGCGCGTAGCCGAGCTGCCACGGGTACAGGTGGCCGACGAGGACGCCCAGGTCATGACGTGCCTGGAGGCCGGCGTCGATGACGGGCCCGACGTTGCCGCCGTTGTTGTTGACGATGATCACGCGCCGAAAGCCGGACTGCACCAGCGCCTCGATGATCTCGTACGTGACGGCGCGCAGCGTCGCCGGGCTCAGCGAGAGGTTGCCGTTGAAACCGCGGAACACCCCGGAATGCCCGTAGTGGAGGGCAGGGGCGACATAGCACCCGTTCTCCTTCGCCAGCTTGTCGGCCACCCATTCCGCCACGATGGAGTCCTCGTGGATCGGCAGGTGCGGGCCGTGCTGCTCGACCGCGCCGATCGGCAACAGGATGATCGGGTCCCGTTCCGCCAGCTCCTTGACCTGGGTCCAGGACAGCTCGCCGAGCCTGTGGGTGGAAGGGAGGGTCATGGATGCGTTCCTTTCAGTCGGTGCCACGGCGGCGCGGGTCGAGCAGGTCGCGGATGCCGTCCCCGAACACGTTGAGCGCGAGGACGACGAGGATGATGAGCGCGGACGGGTAGAGCAGCAGCGTCGGCTGGACCTCCAGGAAGTCGCGGCCCGAGCCGACCATCGTCCCGAGCGAGGGCAGCGGCGGCTGCGCGCCGAGGCCGAGGAAGCTCAGCCCGGCCTCCATCTGGATGGCGAAGCTCACCGACAGGCTCAGCTGGACGATGATGGGCGCCGCCACGTTCGGCAGGATCGTTCTGACGAGGATTCCCGCGGGTCGCGCGCCCATGATCTTCGAGGCTTCGACGTACTCCAGGTTCCTGATGGCCAGCACCTGGGTGTAGACGATCCTGGTGAACCTCGGGATGTACAGGACGCCGATCACCATGACGACGTTCACCAGGGCCGGCCCCATGATCGCCACCACCGCGATGGCCAGCACGATCGGGGGGAAGCTCAACAGGACGTCGATGCCGCGCATGATGATCGTCGAGGCCCAGCGGCCGACGTACCCGGCCACGAGCCCGAGCGCGACCCCGATGACCGCGGCCACCAGCACCGCCGACAGCGCCACCCCGAGTGACACCTGGAGCCCGACCAGTAGCCGCGACAGGACGTCGCGCCCGAAGTCGTCGATGCCGAGCACCGAGGCCGAGGTCAGCGGCTTGCCGACGATGTCGCGGTAGTCGTACGGCGCGATGAGCCTGGCGAACAACGTGACGAGCGCGACCAGCAGGAGGAACGCGCCCGCGATGGAGGTCCTGCGATTGGACAGCATGCGCCGGAGGAAGGTCCTCCTGCCTGTGCTCTCGATCGCAGGCGCGCCTGACAGCACGGTGGCCATGATCAGTGATCCTCCGCCCGGGGGTCGAGTGCCCTGACGACCAGGTCTCCGACCAGGTTGACCAGGATGACGATGGTGGCCGCGGCGAGGACGACGGCCTGGATGACGGGATAGTCGCGCTGTCCCACGGCGTTCATGAGCAGGGAGCTCATCCCCGGCCAGCCGAAGATGGTCTCGACCAGGACCGTGGCCCCGATCAGCGTCGTCAGCTCGACCGTCGTCGCGGAGACGACGGCCAGCAGCGCCGTACGCAGCGCGTGCCTGTTGATGACGTGCTTCTCGACCAGGCCCTTCGCCCGTGCCGTGCGGACGTAGTCGGCGTTGAGCGTTTCCAGCATCGACGCCCGGGTCATCCTCGTTACCACCGCGCACGAGGCCGCCGTCAACGTGGCCACCGGCAGGATGAGGATCTGCAGGTGGGAGAGCGGATCCTCGAACGGCGAGGCGAACCGGCGCGGCGGCAGGATCGGGATGACGAACGCGAACACCAGCAGCAGTAGGGTGCCGATCACGAACACGGGCAGGGAGATCCCGAAGATCGACCCGGCGACCAGCGCGTGGTCCGCCGGCTTGTCGGCGCGCGTGGCGGCGATCCGGCCCAGCACGATGCCGACCACCAGCGAGATCGCCAGCGCGACGAGGACGAGCTCCAGCGAGTTGCCGATCCGGGACGGCAGGTCCTGCATCACCGGGCGGCCGCTGATCAACGAGGTGCCGAGGTCACCCTGGAACAGCCGGGTCCAGAACCCGACGAACTGGCTGAAGAACGGCTCTTCGAGGTGCATCGCGGCCCGGGTGGCGGCGATCTGCTCGTCGGTGGCCGAGTCGCCGAGCACCGCCCTGGCCGGGTCGCCGGGGATGAGCCGTACCAGGAAGAACACGATGGTTCCGACGAGGAGCAACTGCAGGATCGCCTGGGCGAACCGCTTGGCCAGGAAACGCCTCACGCCGTCTTCTCCATCCAGGTCCGGCGCAGGGCCGTTGCGGTCCAGGCGCCCTTCGGGGGGTGCTCGTAGCCCTTGACGTGGTTGTAGTGGGCCTCGCCCTGCTCACGGCGGATGGTGTAGGTCATCGGGACCAGCTCCAGGGCCCGTTTCTCGACGTCGAGGTAGATCTCGTTGCGCAGGCTCTGGTCGGAGGTCCTGCGTGCCCGGGTCAGCAGCTCGTCGATCTTGTCGTCGGCGAAGTCGAGGTTCTTGGCGAACGTGCCGGTGCTGCCGATGAAATCGCCGAGCGAGGCGGGATCGCCGAACTTCGGCGACGTCCCCCAGGAATGGACGGGGAAGACCTTGGTCGCCACGCTGGAGCGGAAGGTCAGCCACTCCTGCTGGGTGAGGTTCACGTTCAGTCCCGCGGCGCGCAGACCGGGCAGCATCGCCTGCGCGGGCCTGGCGATGACCGAGTACGAGCTGGTCGTCACCACCGGCAGCGTCAGGCCCTCCTGACCGGCCTGTTTGAGCAGGAATCTGGCCTGTTCCGGGTCGTAGGGCATGGAGCCGGCGAGCTGGGGCGCGTACGGGGCGAACGTCTCCGACATCAGGGCGCCGTCCATGGGCTTGCCGTGCCCCAGCAGCGCCGTGTCCAGGACGGACTGCCTGTTGATCGACATCGCGATGGCCTTGCGGACGCGTACGTCGTCGAAGGGGCGCCGGCTGGTCACGAACCCGACGAAGCCGAACCCGAAGGTCTTGTCCGAGACGAACCGCAACCGCGGGTTCTCGGAGATGACGCCGACGTGGGTGGCGGGGACGTAGTCGATCATGTCCACGGTGGCCGTGCGCAGCGCCGTCACGCGGGCGTAGTCGTCGCCCATCGGCTGGAAGACGATCCCGTTCAGGTACGGCAGGCCGGACTCGAAGTAGTTCTCGAACCGGACGAAGGTGGTGCTCACTCCCGGGATGCGCTCCACGAACCGGAACGGGCCGGTGCCCATGACCTGCGTCTTGGTGTTCGCTCCTGACTCGATCCACTTCCTGGAGACGATGTTGGTGGTGGGCGCGGCAAGCGCGAAGGGGAAGGCCACGTCGGGCTGCTTGAACCTGAACACCACGGTGGTGGCGTCGGGCGCCTCGACCGAGGCCACCTGGTCGAGCAGCGGCCCCGAAGCCGCCGCGGTCGCCTTGTCCATCATGCGGCGGAAGGAGAAGACCACGTCGTCGGCCGTCATCGCGGACCCGTCGTGGAAGCTGACCCCCGAGTGCAGCTTGACCTTGTAGGTCAGCTCGTCGGCCCAGCCGAACTCCGTCGCGAGGTCACCGACGATCTCGCCGGCTCCGTTGTACTGGACCAGCCCGTTGTAGGCGAGCTGGCGCAGGTAGTCGGAGGCGCTGCCGCTGGTGAGGTGCGGGTCGAGGTTGGCCGGGTCGGTGGAGAGGCCGAAATACAGGACTCCGCCGCGAGTCGGCCCGCCGCCGCCCTCGCGGATTTCCTGCATCGACACGGGCAAGGTCGCTGGGCTGCCGCAGGCCGTCAGGGCAGAGGCCCCCAGCGTGGCTACGCTTCCGGCGAGAAATCCTCGCCTGCTGATCACTGCCATGACATCTCCGCCTCGTCAGGGCCTGGCACTGAGTCGTTGGGGTTGGGGATCCATCAAGTATTGCGTATGTATACATGGCGTTCACATCAGGGTCAACGGGTTGCAGCCAGACGGAATCTGCGGTACCGGTCAGGGCAAAATGCGTCCCGGGCCTCGGCGCCCGGACCCCCTACGGGCTTATGACCGGTGGGTCGCGGCCGTACCCACCTGTCTGACGCCCGGCTCGGTGCTGGACCGGCCCCGCCCGGCCTGCACGCTACCCCCGCCCAGCCGCCCGACCCGGTAGTCGTGAACCCCCGGCCGGCGGCGCTGCCGAACCCGCATCAGCCGGCGGGGTCATGTACTGCGAGATCCCATTCCAGCTCCCAGCGCAGAATGGATCGGGAGGACATGGTTGCGCTGTCCCAGGAGATGATGAAGGCGCCGTCGGGGGAGAGCGTCGCTCCGTGGATTTGGGTGTGAGCTTCAAGTGTGCGCAGGCATGTGCCAGTGTGGATGTCCCACAGGCGAACGGCGCTGTCAACGCAGGTTGTGACGGCGTAATGACCTTCTGCGTCCATTCTGGCCATCGTCGCCCGCGCGGATGGTTCTCCGAAAGCACGTCGACATGAGCCGGTGCCCATGTCCCAGACCCGGACCGCAGACTGATCGCCGATGCTGCAGGTGAGGAGTGTTCGTCCGTCGGCACTCAAACAGACGCTGAGGACACGCTCTGGATGCTCAAGCCGGTGGGTGAGCGCCCCGCTGCGCAGGTCCCAGATCCGGACCGACGGATCCCATCCGCAGGACACCGCGGTCCGCCCATCCTGGCCGATCCAGACGTCGCTGATCTCGGCTGGGTGGGCATCGATCATCCAAACACGACTAGGTTTGCCCAGATCCCACCAGGCGAGGCTGCCGTCCTGATACCCGGTGAGCGCGTGCCGCCCGTCGGGGCCGAACGCCATCGCGGTCGGCGAACGGCGCTCCAGGATGCGGAGTTGGTTTTGCGCCTGGGGCTGCCAAAGCATGAAGACGCTCTCCCGGGCAAGGTTTTCGTTGTCTGGATCGTGTCTACTGTCGATGGTTGAGATCAACACTTGGCGGCCGTTCGGGCTCAGGACCGCTCGGTTCATATGTCTGTAGCGGGACTCCGGCGAGAGTTCGATGGCGGTTCCGGTATCGAGCTCGACGTACTGGAGATCGGTACCGTCGCCGCAGAGGGCGATCCGTCCGTCGGGCGAGACCGTGTAGGGGTGGCGGCTGGACAGCGGCTTGCGGCGGGGCGGTGGGACGGGCATCGGGATGGCAGGGCCGGCCGCACGCAGCCCGATGCGAATCGCGTGCCGACCCAGTCTCCGCCAGGCGGCGACGAGGCGGGCCTCACGCTCATAACCGGGGACGTCCCTTGCCCGGACGAGCAGATCGTGGGCCGTCCGATAGCGCTCCTCTTCCATAGCCTGCTCTGCTTCGGCGACCAGCGCGACAAAGCCCGATTTCGATCTGCGCAGCTCCACCTGGTCGCGGACAGTGCTGAGCTGCCATGAGGCTCTGTAGTCACTGGGCAGCGACCACCCGCGCATCGTGGAGTCGGAACCCCAGGAGAGCGCCGCCCGGCCGAGGACGTCAACGAAGACCTTGACCACGGCACCCTGGTGCTCGCGAAAAGTACGCAGGCATCTCTGGTTTGTGACGTCCCAGACCAGGAGGGTCCCGTCGTCCGCGCCGGAGACCAGGAAACGCCCGTCGCCACTCATCGCGAAGGAGTGGACGGTCGCGGAGTGCCCTCTGAGCACTTGATGGCGACCTGTCCGCAGGTCCCACCGCCAGATCTCGCGCCCAAGAGCTTGCAGTCCACCGCCGACCACGGCGTGGCGTTCGTCCGGGCTGAACTGCAGAAGAATCCCCGAACCAATGGGCCCGACCAGTTGTCGCAGACGGCTGCCGTCGCCGACGTTCCAGAGCTCGACGATGCCTCCGATGCTGCTGGTCAGAGCCAGCGACCCGGCGGCGTTCAGCGCGACGCTCATGCGGTACTGGGACGGCGCACCGAGAGTGCTCAGCCGCCTTCCGCTGGGGATGTCCCAGACCTGCGCCCGGTGATCGCCGTCCTCCCAGATTACCGACCGTCCGTCGGCGCTGATCCGCACGAGGAAGCTGTAGCCATCCTCGTGCACGGGATCAACCCTGAAAGCGCGCAGGCAGCCGCCTCTTCGAAGATCCCAGATCCGAACGGTCCCATCCAGCGAGGAACTGGCCCCGAACCGTCCGTCCGGGGTCACGTCGGTGACGGTGACCTTCGCACGGTGGCCGCCGAGAGTCCTCTCCCTGCCGTTCGGATCTTTGACGCAGATGTCTCCGTTGTCCTGGCCGATCAGAAAGCAGGTCGCGTCGGCCGACAATGCCAGCGCATGGCCGCCGGAAGGCCAGGCGTTGGAGAAGGCGGGCCCGACATGCCCGCAGGAGGCGTCGATGATGTGGCCGGTTCTGACAAGGCGCATTGCGGCTGCCAGGTCGGGCTCGCTCCCGTGAAATCCTTCGGCGAGCTCGGTTGCCGTGGTGGTGTCGCCGCGTTCCAGATGAACGTGGGCCAGCAGACGCTTGGCCAATGGGGAACCACCGCCTGCGGACTCGAGCTGGGCGATCACCTCTTCATCGGTCAGCTCGCCGCGTCTCCACCGCAACAGCCCCGCGTTGTAGGTCACTATCGGGTGCTGAGGATCGGCGGACAGCGCCTCGTCCAGCGCCGTGTCGGCCTGGACCGTCCGGCCGAGGTCCAGGAAAGAAAGGGCGCGGTTGTTGAGTTCACCGGCGCGAAGGTCGGCTGTGACCGGTTCCTGACGTACATAGGGGCGGCCGGCAATCCGGCCATAGATCTCTTTGAGCTCCGTGGCGATCTCCGCCATGGTCGCGGGGCGCTCATCAGGGTCGGTCCGCAGGCACCGGTCGAGCAGGCCGAAGACGTCCGCGGGCATGCGAGGGGGGCCTGCTTCGATCGATCCTTCGGAAAAGCAACGGCGCAGCCTGTCGGCCGCGACCAGCCCGGAGCCCCAGTCGAGCCGGCCCGTGAACATCTCCAGAACCGATACGGCGAAGCTGAACACGTCCGTGTGATGGCCGAGCGGCTCACCCCTGATCTGCTCCGGTGACGCATAGGGCGGCGACATCATCAGACCGGAGTTGGGGACGAGCACGCCGGAGTCCGGACGGTCGGCGGCAGCCCCACCCCCCTTGACTTGCGCCAGCCCGAAGTCCGTGACCTTGGCCGTCCAGCGCGTGCCGAGCAAGACATTACTGGGCTTGACATCCCGATGCACCAGCCCCCGGCCATGCGCGTACTCAAGCCCCCAGGCGATCTGTATCGACAGATCCACCATCCGGGCCAGCGCCTGCTCCCCGCCGTACAGAGTGCCGTCCGTTATCCGATCGCACACGTTCCCCTCGGACAGATACTCGACGAAGATGGCCGGAACCCCGTCGATGTCGCGGATGTAGTGGCAGCCACACAGGTGCGGATGAAGTCCGAGATTCACCCAGGTCTCGGCCTCGGCCACAAACTCCCGCTTGTCATCCTGCGTGCGGAACATGCGTTCATTTGGTCGCTTCACTGCCAGATCGACCTGCCACTCCAAATGGCGAACCTGGTAGACCACCCCCATTCCGCCTTCGCCGAGCTGTCGAACGACCTGATATCGCCCGTCGATTACTTCGTCCGGCTGCCATCGCACTATCCGTCCCCCAGACTCCTGGAATCCCTATACGCGGAATGGTCTACCTGAGAAGGCGGGGCTTCGAGGGTGCAAGTCGGTCACCCGCCCGGCGTGGGGAATGCTGGACGTGTCCAGTTCAGCGGGCGTGCGCGACGTAGACCGGAGTGCCTATCACGGCGTGCATCGGTGTGCCGTCCACCCCGACGGCGCGCGCTTCTCCGAGGGGAACAGCGAGGAAGTCGAGGTGTTGAAGATGCCCGTTCAGCGTCGCCTGTTCAGCGGCCTTCAAGGCCTGCCAGATGTATCGGTCCCCTCTCTCCTGTCGCCATTGGGGAGACCCGTTCCGAACGTCGTCGTCGATTTTCGGTTGGAGCTGAGAGACGTAGGGCCCCAGCATCTCGACCAGGCCGGGAAACAGGCTGTACCCGAGTAGGGCAACGGAACTGTCCTCGGGGTGCTGGCCCAGAACATGTCCGCGCGACCCTCCAAGGACGACGAAGTCATCGTCAGTCAGTCCGCAGAACAGCACCACAGGGCTGGGCCGATCGGTTGCCGCATCTCGCTCAAGCCAACCCCACCGCATTTCCATACGTCCACGGAAGAACTCCCGGCCCGGAGCCGACACGCCTCCCACCTTGCAGTGAGTGTCGATATAACGCTCGACCATCCGAAGTTTGGTCATGCGGGCCGCAGTCGCCTGCTCCGCTTGTTGTAGCGTCACGCTGGCGACTTTCAGATCAACCTTGACCTCGGCGCTGATCCGCTTGCGCAGAGCGGGATCGATCTGTTCGTACAGCATGTCCAGCTTGTTGTCGGACACGTAGACGTAGTACCGCAGCGGCTGGGTGCCTCGCCGGAACACGGCGTCCTCCTCGGGGTGTGGATCGCCTGTACACCCTGCATGATGGCCGATCTTTGACTGCTTTGGCGCACACATACGAGTCCGACTTGACAATCACATTTGCTTGGCCGATACAACGTGCTTCATGCGCCAGAAAAGATCGTTCCGCGCTGGTGCAGGAGCACCCGCCCGCCATGCGGGGCTTGCGGCATGACAGGACACTGCATATCGTGCCGATGTATCAGGTCGATATATCGGGCAGACGGTTTGCCGTGGCCCGGCTGACGCGGGAGCTGCGATGAGGCGGATCGACTACGACACGGAGCAGTACAAGGACTACGCACGTGGCCGTGCGCTGACCGAGCAGCAGTCGCAGGTATGGATCAGTGCCTTCGGCGCGGTGCTGCCCGAGCGGCGTCCGCTGGCGGGGCTGGACGTCGGCTCAGGGACGGGCAGGTTCACCCCCGCGCTGGCGCGAGCGTTCGGGCCGGTCACCGGCGTCGAGCCGTCGGTCCGCATGCGCGAGATCGCGCAGGCGCAGTCCATGGATCCCGGCGTGCGCTATCTGGCAGGCTCCGCCGAGGACCTGCCGGTGCCGTCCGGCAGTGCCGACTACGCTCTCATGTTCTTGTCCTGGCACCACGTCCAGGACAAGCCGCAGGCGGTCCGGGAGCTGGCCAGGGTGCTCAAGCCCGGCGGGCGGCTGCTACTGCGCGCGAATTTCAGCGACCACCACCCCAGGCCGTGGTGGCTGGAGCACTTCCCCCGCGGCTTCGAGGCGGACGCCTCGCTGTTCCAGCCGCTGCACGAGGTCATCGAGATGTTCACGTCGGGCGGCTGGCGCGTCGCCGGCTTCGGCACGGTCACAGAGCCGTCCGCCGGCACCCGCGCTGACATGCTCGAACGGCTGCGCCTGCGCACCCTTTCGTTCTTCGCTCAGCTCAGCCCCGACGAGCTGGAGGTCGGCTTCCGCCGCCTGGAGCAGGCTGTCGCCGCCGATCCCGGCGCGCCGGCGCCCGTGTTCTCCGAGACGCTGCTCACGCTCGAACGGCGCCGGTAACGCCAACGGCGCCACAGCTCGGGAAAGACAGCCGTTTCGTCTAATCTTTCGGGGTGGCGAACATGTCTGCAGATCTCGCATTACCCACTGCCCTGGCCGAGGTGGCCGAGGTCGGCTTCGAGTGGGAGTGGGACGAGGAAACCGACGAGGCCCGCGGCTGCGACTTCGAGCCATACGACCGGTTCGAGGAGCCCGACCGGACGGCATGGTGGCTCCGCCTGTGGACCGGCAACCAAGAGGTCGACGGCAGCGAGTTCCGCTTCTTCGGCGCGACCGGGACGGGTGACTACACCGGCTTCTGGCTGGTACGGCCCGATGCGGCGATCATCGACCAGCCCGTCGTCCACCTCGGGTCCGAGGGCGAGCGCGGTGTGATCGCCCGCGATCTCGGCGACCTCCTCTGGCTGTTCGCCGCCGGTCTGGGCCCCGCCGAGGCCTTCAGGGACCCCGGCTCCTCCGCACAGCCGAACGAGGCCTTCCGTGCCATCGCCGAACGACACGCATCCGGCCGCCGCCGTTCCCCCACCCAGATCGTGACTGCCGCACGAGCGGAGTTCCCGCATTTCTCAGATCTCATCGACGCGATGTGCCGCTGAGCGGACGCGACACACCGGCTCTGCTCTGTACGGCCCGCAGCATGAGCACGACGCCCAGCAGCGCGGCCCAGGCGCCGAGCGTGAACCTGGTGAGCAGGATGACCGCCATCAGCAGGACCCTGAAGGTATGCCCCATCGGCCCCGGCATCAGGTCCACGAAGTGACCGACGGCCTCCACCGACATCAGCAGGCCGCCGATCCCGCCGAGCACCGCGACGAGGGCGTTCAGCCGCCACAGCAGGAGTGCGGAAACCGCGGTCACCACGCCCAGCAGGACGGCGGGGCCGATCGCGAGCAGCACCTCGGGCAGGTCGTCCTCGGTGCGCAGGACGATCCCCCAGAACAGGAAGACCAGGGCCAGCGGGATCACGAGCGCCATGCTGATCGCCGAGGGCACACTGTGGCGCCACACCGCCACGCAGAAGGCGGGAACCGTCAGGATCAGGCAGCCCATGCTGATCATGATCCAGCCCGGCAGGGACAGGACGTGCCTGTGGTGCTCGAAGGCCACCCCTGCGAGGAGGTCCAGACCCTGGGCGAACAAGGTCAGCGAGAGCAGGGCCATCAAGACCAGCGCCACCGCCGGGGCGACCAACTGCGGAGCATGGGAGCGAGGCCGGCTCCCTGGGCCGGGGAGGAACAACGTCCCAGCCGGCACGGGCCCGCTCCGCGGTCCGGTCGCCGCCCCCGGCTCCTGTCCCGTCAGCAGGCCCAGCAGTTCTTCGGCGCCGGGCCGTACCTCCGGGTTCTTGGCCAGGCAGTGCGCGAGCAGCGGCCGCAACCCCTCCGGCACCTCGGACAGATCCGGCTCGGTGGTCAGGATGGAGTGCATCAGGGCGGGCATCGTGTCCCCTTTGAACGCCTGCTGCCCGGTAGCCGCGAACACCATCGTGCCGGCCCAGCTGAACAGGTCCGCCGCCGGCCCGACCACCTCGCCCGCGAACTGCTCGGGCGCCATGAACGCGGGCGTCCCCATCACGCTGCTGGTGGCGGTCTGATCGAGCGCCCTGGCGATCCCGAAGTCGATCACAACCGGCCCCTCGGGCCCCATGATCACATTGCTCGGCTTGAAGTCCCGGTGCACGATCCCGGCGCGGTGGATGGCGGCCAGCGCGGTCAACGTGGTCACCGCCAACCGTTCCAGCCCGCTGCCGAACCGCGCCCCCTCGCCTCTCACCAGCCGTTCCAGCGAGGGCCCGGTGATGAACTCGCTCACGATGTACGGCCGGCCGTCGGCGACCCCGACCTCCAGCACCCGAGCCGTGCAGAACGGCGCCACCCGCCGCGCCGCCTCCGTCTCCCGCAGGAATCGCCGGTGCGTTTCCGCATCCTCCACCTGCGTGTGCAGCACCTTCACCGCCACCTTCCCCCCGGCGGCGTCCTGCCCTAAGTACACCGACCCCTGCCCGCCTCGACCGAGTACACCGCTCAGCCGGAAGCCGTTGATCTGAGCCGGATCCGCAGGTGAGAGAGGCAGCACGAACTGACCTTAGTGCGCCCTTCACCCCACCACCACCGCCGGATCGGGATCATGCCGAGCACCGGAATCCGGCTCGCTCGCGGCAACCGGTGAAACCCGGTCGAGGGTGCCGTGAAACCGGCGCCGCCGAAAGTGAAGCCATGAGCATCACAGAACTCGGACGCACCGAGGGCGCACCCGCCCTCGACGGGGGCGCCGATCTGGCCGTACGGGCGCGAGGGCTGGTCAAGACGTTCGGCGAGCACCGCGCCGTCGACGGGATCGACCTGGACGTACGCCCCGGTGAGATCTTCGGCGTCCTCGGCCCCAACGGCGCCGGCAAGACCACCACGATACGGATGCTGGCCACCCTGCTGAGGATCGACGCGGGCCGCGCCGAGATCTTCGGGGTCGACGTGGCCGGCAACCCGCACGTGATCCGCCAGCTGGTCGGCGTCACCGGACAATACGCGTCGGTCGACGAGAACCTGACGGCCCGCGAGAACCTCTGGCTCTTCGGCCGCCTGCAGGGCGTCGCCGCGCCGCGCGCCCGGCGCATCGCCACCGAACTGCTGGGCCAGTTCGGCCTGGAAGAGGCCGCCGACAAGGCGATCGCGCACTTCTCCGGGGGCATGCGCCGGCGCCTCGACCTGGCGGCCAGCCTGATCACCAGGCCACCGCTGATCTTCCTCGACGAGCCGACCACCGGTCTCGACCCGCGCACCCGCGGCCAGATGTGGGACACCATCCGCGGTCTGGTCGCCGATGGCTGCACGGTGCTGCTGACCACGCAATATCTGGACGAGGCCGATCAGCTCGCCGATCGGGTCGCCGTCATCGACCATGGCCGCAAAGTCGCCGAGGGCACGCCCGACGAGCTGAAGACCGAGGTCGGCAACTCCACACTCCAGTTGCTGCTCGCCGAGCCGGGCGAGGTGCCCGCCGCTGTGGAGATCGTACGGCGCGTCCTCGGCGAGGACCCGGTACTCAGCCCGGAGCAGGGCCGCCTCAACATCGCCCTCGACCAGGCCGACCTGGCCGCGGACGTACTGATCGCGCTGCGCACCGCCGGGGTGTCGATCGCCTCGGTGAGCGTGGCCAAGCCCAGCTTGGACGAGGTGTTCCTCGCCCTCACCGGCCACGAGACGAATGGGACCGGCGCGGGGGCCGGCACGAAGGAGAACCGATGAGCACCGTGATCGCACCCGCCCGCGAGGCGGTACGGGCCGCCGACCGCGTGGCGGCCGCCCGGCGTCGGGTCTCCATGGGGGAGACGATCGGGCAGACCCTGACGATGGCGTGGCGGGCGCTCAAGAAGATGCGCCGCAACCCGGAGCAGTTCTTCGACGTGACGCTGCAGCCCATCCTGTTCACCGCGATGTTCGCCTTCATCTTCGGCGGCGCCATCGCCGGTGACGTGGAGAGCTACCTCCCCCTGATGATCCCCGGCATCCTCGCCCAGACCGTGCTGACGACGTGCATGGCCACGGGCACGCAGCTGCGCGAGGACATGGAGAAGGGCGTCTTCGACCGGTTCAAGTCGCTGCCGATCGCCCGGATCGCGCCGCTCGCCGGCCCTATGGTGGCCGACCTGGTGCGCTACACGATCGCGGCCGCTCTGACCTTCGGCATGGGTCTGGTGATGGGCTACCGCCCGGGTGGTGGAGCGGGCGGCGTGCTCGCCGCGATCCTGCTGGCGATCTTCACGGGCTGGTCGCTGGCGTGGGTTTTCACCTGGGTCGGCACCATAGCCCGCAGCGCCCAGGCAGTGCAGGGCATCTCCATGATGATCTTGTTCCCGCTGACGTTCCTGTCGAACGCGTTCGTCCCCGTCGAGACCCTGCCCGGCTGGCTGGCCGCGTTCGTCCGGTTCAACCCGGTCTCACACCTGGTCACGGCCACCCGCGACCTCGCCAACAGCGGCCTCGTCAGTGGAGAGGTGGCCTGGACGATGCTGGCCTGCCTGATCGTCATCGGGATCTTCGCCCCGCTGTCGGTACGCAGCTACAAGCGGCACATGTGACCGGCGCCCGTCGTGGCCGGAGACCCGCTCGACGAGACTCCGCGCCTCGTCGAGCAGGTCGGAGCCGCGCCGATCGCCGTACTCGGCCCGCAGGGCGGCGATCATCCCGGGCGCTGCCCGCTCCGCGTACGGTTCGATCCGCTCGAAGGCCATGCTGGGCATGCTGGTGTTGTACGCGAACCGTTCGGCCAGCACCAGCAGCCCGACCGCGTCGCGGGGGGCCATGGCTCCGCGCAGCAACCCCCACGCCCCGAGCGCGAAGAGCATCAAGCCACACAGCGGATAGTCGAGGATCGGGTTGTCCGCGGCCAGCAGGTCGTAGCCCTGGACGGTGGAGAACAGTTCCTCGCCGTACCGGGCGTCTTCCGGCGGGGCGTGGTACGCGTACGCGGTCAGAGTGACCGACTCCGCGCTGATCGTCCACGGCGAGACCTCCTCGCGCAGCACCCCGGGCAGACGCAGGTCGTGCGCCCGCTGAACGGCCAGGCGGTATTCCGCGAGCGCGGCGGCCGTCCTGCCGCGGGCCAGGGCTAGCTCGGCCGCGCACAACGAGGCCATGGCCACCCCGCCGAGCACGGTCTCGTTGTCGTTGATCCGGATGATCTCGGCGAGTTCGGCCTCCGCGGTGTCGAGGTCGCCGTCGGCGAGAGCGGAGACCAGCAGCACCGAGCGGAGCTGGACCTCGTCGTCGGCGGCGCCGAGCCGACTCAGCACCGGGATGGCGGTACGCGCGTGTCCGACCGCCCGCCGTCGGTCGCCGAGCTGCATGACCAGGTGGGCCAGCATGGCGTGCATGATCGCGGCGAACCACGGCCCCTCGTCCTCGCGGTGCATCGTCAGGGTCCGCTCGGCGGCCTCGATCGCCCCGGTGACGTCTCCCGTGTTCTCCAGGACCTGGGCGCTCATCTGCGTCGCCGCCCAAACCACGTCGCGGTCGGTGCTCCGGGACAGCTCCTCCAGCCGGCGGCGCAGGTCGGCGCCGTCGTCCGCGTCGCACGCGAGCAGCACCGTGGCGATCGCCGCCATCCGGGGATCCGTCTCGCTGCCGGCGGGCAGCGCACGGAGAAGGTCGCGCATCGGACCGCTGCCGCGGCCGGTGAAGTTCAGGCTGTTCATGAGCGTGATCAGCATGGCGGCCCTGGCCACCTCGAAGAGTTGCGGCGGCGGCATCCAGTCGCTGACCACCTGGGCGATCGCGTCCCGGTGAACGAGAATCCGGGAGTGGTCGCCGCGGATCGACCACAGCGCGCCGACGCCGGCCAGCAACTGGACCGTCATGACGGGATCGGGCTCGCCGAGGGCCTGCCGGAGCAGATCGGCGAGGTTGCTCTCTTCCGCGTGCAACGCGTCGGCCGCCGCGAACTGCGCCGGGCCGAACAGCTTGCGGCCGTGTTCGAGGGCGTACGCCGTCGCCCAGGCCCGCTGCGCCGCCCGGGCGGACGCCTCTTCGCCGGCCTCCTTCAGCCGCATCCGCCCGAACTCCCTGACGGTCTCCAGCATCCGGTATCGCAGGCCGTACGTCGTCTCGCGGACGCTCAGCATCGACTGCTCGGTCAGCGCGTTCACCACGTACAGGGCGTCCGAGCCCAGTACGTGCTCGGCCGCGGTCAGCGTGAAACCGTCGCTGAACAGCGACATCCACCGCAACGCCAGCCGTTCTGGCTCGTCCAGCAGATTCCACGACCACTCGATGACCGCGAGCAGCGTCTGGTGCCGATCGGGGGCCGTCCGGTTCCCGCCGCGCAGCAGGGCGAACCGGTCCGCCAGGCGTCGGGCGATCTCCTCCACCGACATCGCCCGTACCTTGGCCGCTGCCAGCTCGATCGCGAGCGGCAGCCCGTCAAGGCGGGCGACGATCTCTTCGACCACTCCCTCGTCGATCCGCACACCCGGGCGAGCGGCCGTGGCGCGCTGGCGGAACAACTCCACCGCGTCGGCCGTGGGCAGCTCGCCGAGCGGGTAGACGCGTTCGGCGGGGATCGACAAGGGGGCGCGCGAGGTCGTGAGCACCCGCAGGTCGCGGGTCGTCACGGTCAGGAACGCCACCAGGTCGGCGACGGCCTCGATCACGTGCTCGCAGTTGTCCAGGATCAGCAGCGCCGGAGCCTGATCGAGATGCTGGGCGATCCGGGCGCGGACGTCTGAGCGCTGCTCAGCGGTCAGGACCCGACGCCCTCTGACCGAATCCCGAACCCCGAGCGCCGAGCCGACCTCGCCCACCACGCCCTCGGGCGAGGACACGCCGACGAGCTCGACGAAGTGAGCGACGGGCTGCGCGACGTCTCTGCCGACGACATGAGCCAGCCGCGTCTTGCCCAGCCCGCCGGGGCCGATGATGGAGACCACCCGGTTGGTCCGCAACAGGGCGTGCACCGCATGGATGTCGCCGTCGCGGCCGAGCAACGAGGAGCCGTCGAACAGGATGCCCGCACGCACCGGCCGGTCCGCGACGAGGAGTTCGGCGTACACGCGGGCGAGTTCGGGCCCTGGTTCGGTGCCGAGCCGCGCCACCAGGCCCGCGCGATAGCGCTCGTAGCGCTCCAGGGCGGCGGCGGCACCTCGTACGGCGGCCTCGCTCCGCAGCAGGCAGGCCAGCAGCTCCTCGTCGTGCGGCCCGTCGGCCGCGGCCTCCTCCAGCAGCGGCAGCGCGGCCTCGTGAGCGCCGCTCCGGCCCCGCGCGATCGCCGCCACCCGACGCGCCTCGGCCGCCCACTGCGCTGCCATGCCCCTCAGCTCGGCGAGCGCGCCCGTGGCACCATCCGAGCCGCCGGCCACGAGACCCATGGCCTCTTCGGCGCGGCGACGCGCGAGCGCCACGTCGTCCTCGCCCAGCGCGGCCCGCGCCTCCTTCACCAGCGCGCCGACCAGCAGCGCGTCCACCTGATCGGCGGCCAGCCCGAGCCGGTAACCACGCGGGATCCGCACCACGACATCAGCGCTGGTCGCCGCCCTGGTCCGCGAGACGACCACCTGCAGCGCCTTCGTCGGATTGGCCGGCGCCCCATCGGGCCACAGCTCCTCGACCAGGCGCTCGTCACTGACCCCAGCACGCCCGTGCATGGTGAGCACGGAGAGCAGGGTCTGCGCACGATCGCCGATTACGCGCAGACCCCGCCAGCGGACGCCGTCGAGCAGGACCAGAGCGGGGGACACACCCTCAGCTTACGGACGAGTCAGACGCGAGCGGCGGTGACCGCTCAGTCCGAAGCGGCCGAGTCGCGGAAGAGGAAGCCGTTCGAGCGATCCGTGTGCAGGTAGTGGTGGAACCGCGTGGCCTTCGCCTGGGCTGTCCTGTCGGCGGTGACGATCGTGAGGAGGACGTACCTCTCGGTCGAGGCCACCCGTCGCTTGCCGTAGACGTACTTGTCGAGCATCTTGTCCCGGCGCCATTTCACCGCCCCGGAGGAGCTCGCCAGCCGCGTGGCCGTGGCCTTGGCCGCCTTCGCGGTCGGGAAGGACATGATGACCTGGATCGCCGTGAGATGCCCTCGGTAGGCCGTATAGGCCAGTTGAACGACGCGCTCGCACTTGTTCCTGGCCAGCACGCCGTGCCTGTCCACCGGCGCACAGGAGTCGTACGTCCAGCCGCCCACCTTCTCGGCCTTGAACGTGACGCTGCCCACCCGGAAGTCCCAGTCGCCGTATTCGCCGGCGTCGATCGGTGAGTCCGGGCGCTCCTTCTCGCTGGGGCCCGGCTCCTTGGGCTCGGGCGTGGGGTCTCTTGCCGGCGAAGCAGTGGCGGTGTTCGGGCCGAGGTACTTGTACACGCTGAACGTGAGGCCGCCCGGCAGAAGCACCGCCAGGATCACGACCAGAGCAGCTGCCACACCGGGGTATTCCCGCGGGCCGGGTTGCCGAGGGTGTCCCATACATCGATTGTGCTGTACTTCAGTACCTTCTGCCCCAAAGGTGTTTCGCTGGTGGAGCCTAAGCCCGCATCAGCACGGCACCGGTCGCGAACGCCAGCGCCACGCACAACGGGGTGTAGAGCAGCAGGTTGAGCCAGTAGAACGGGGCGCTGGTATCCGTGCCCAGCCCGAAGGCCCAGGCGAGGCCGAGTTCCGCACGCGCGAGCAGCCCGGCGCCCAGAGCGAGAGTGACCGCCTTGGCGAGCCGACCGCCCCGCCCGCGGGAGACGGCGATCACCGAGAGGGCTGCGACGGTGAGTATGGCGATCAGGGGCACGAGGACGCGCGCGGTGAAGGGCGTATCGAAGTTGAGCAACGCCAGGGAGAGCGCTCGCGGGTCCGTCGCCGGCCGTACCAACCAGGAAAGGTGAAGGAACGCGTCGAGCATCAGGACGGCGGCGACGAAGGCCGCTGGGAGGGAGATTCTCATATCCGGCAGGAGGCGCGGAAATCGCCGGTGGTTCCATGGAACCTTCACCACGGTCGACGCCTCTGGATGGATATGACTTGGCCTGTTGCTGATCTGGACCCGGTACGGAGGCTGCGGGTGCTCGCCTCCGCCATCCCCGGGGCGTACATAGCCGAACGCGTCATCGCCGCCCCGTTCGAGGACGTCTGGTCCGTGGTGAGCGCCCTGGAAGAGGAGTTCGGCACCTTCGAGCCGGACATGCGCCGCTTGACCATCGTGTCCGGGCACGGGAGCGAGCGCCTGGTTGCCAAG
Source organism: Nonomuraea sp. NPDC005650 (assembly GCF_040605375.1). Classification (NCBI taxonomy): domain Bacteria; kingdom Bacillati; phylum Actinomycetota; class Actinomycetes; order Streptosporangiales; family Streptosporangiaceae; genus Nonomuraea; species Nonomuraea sp. NPDC005650. Next base: position 19,134 of record NZ_JBEXCR010000039.1, on the reverse strand, counting down.
GCGCGAAGCAGGTACGGCATGCGTGCGAGGTTCGACATCGAGCTGCGGCCCGGCTGGTGCTGGATGCAGAGCAGGTTCCTGATCGTCGGGGTCGCGGCGGCAGCCGTACCGGGAGGAACCCTGGTCGCCCAGACGGGAGGAGTCCGCGTTCCCGGCCGGGCGGCGCTGGTGCCCCTGGGCGTGCGGGCCGCGGGGGAGAAGGCGCTGGCCAGGCTCGAGGCGAGGGTCGTGCGTCGATGAGCGCCGACCTGGTGCGCGCCGCGCAAGGCGGCGACACGATGGCCATGAACGACCTGCTGAGCGAGTTGACACCCTACCTCGGCCGGATCTGCGGGCCCATCGCGCTCGACAACGGGCCCGACGCCGTCCAGGAGGCGCTGATCTCGATCTTCCGGAACCTGGGGAGCCTGCGCGATCCGCAGGCGCTCCACGGCTGGGCGCGGGCGATAGCCGTACGGGAGGCAGTCAGGATCGCGAAACGGCGGCACCACGCGGTGGAGCTCGCCGAACTCCCGTCGAGGCAGGACGTCGAGAGCGCGGTGGACATCCGTGACGTGCTCGAGCGGCTGTCACCCGAACATCGGGCGGTGCTGGTCCTGCGTGACCTGGAGGGCTTGCCGGAGGAAGAGGCCGCACAGCTCCTGCACGTACCGGAGGGGACGGTCAAATCGCGCCTGCACCGCGCCCGCCGGAGCTTCCGCAAAGCATGGCAGTCGTGAGGAACCTCCCGAGGCCCGGTCGCCTCCTCCTGGTGGAATCCCACAGAACGGAGAGCATCCATGAGACCTCGTACGCTCGCGGTCCTGAGCCTCGTCCTCACCCTGGCCGTCGGCGCCGCACTTTACGGCGCGTACGGCTGTCGCCCAGCGGTGGCCGGCTACCGGCCGCCGGCGAACGCGCGCTTCCTCGACACCCCACTCGCTCGCTTCCACTACGTCAAGGAGGGCTCCGGCCCGCCCGTCGTGCTGCTGTCGCCTGGGGCTTCATGGACGTACGGTTGGCGCCGTCAGGTGCCGGAGCTCGCCCGCGACCACACGGTCTTCGTAGTGGACCTCCCCGGTCAGGGGTTCACCCGGCTGAAGGACCGCGACTTCACCTGGGACCTGAGGGGGATGACCACGGCGATCGGCGTGTTCCTGAACGCGGCGGGCATCGAGCGTCCCGCGCTCGGCGGGCTGTCGTGGAGCGGAGGCTGGGCGCTGGCCTATGCCCAGCGCCACCCCGAACGCGTCAGCAGCCTGCTCCTGCTGGCCCCCTCCGGCGCGAGCACCCGCGACACCTGGGTCTATGAACTCATGAAGTACCCGGTCGTCGGGGAACTGTGGAACAACTGGTACTACGCCGACAGGTCCAGCTCCCGCGCCGCGCTCGACCGGATCCACGTCAACCGGAGCAGGATCCTCGAGCAGGACGTCGACGCGTTCTGGGCACCCGGCACCTTCCCCGACAACCTGGAGAGCCAGGTCCTGCTCGAACGTGGCCTGGACTGGCGCGAAACCCTGGCCGCCATGCCGTCCACCACCACGCCCACCTTGGTGATCTGGGGCCGCCAGGACACCGTCAACCCGGTGTGGCAGGCCCAGGAGTACGCTCGCCGGATGCCCGCCGTGCAGGTGCGCGAACTCGACGGCTGCGGCCACGCGCTGACCACCGACTGTCCGGAGGAGGTCGTACGGCTGATGGCGGCCTATCTGGCCTCAGGGCCCACATCGCCATGACCCGGTTTCGGGCGTGGCGGTACGTGGAGGAGACGGTCGCGCCGCCGGGAAGACGACCGCCCCGGGTTTCTCGGAGACGCGTCCCGGTGCCGGCAACTAATATGCGCGGCATGTCGTCTCTGCCCCGCCATGAGGTACCGGCCATTCGTCCTGCTGCCTGGCGTGTGCAGCCAACTTGGACCAGTCTGCTGCCGAAGGGCGTGAAGTCATGCCCGCCGTTGGGCGCCACCGACGGCCACACCAATTGGGTGGCGGCGGTGACGACCACGGTCTTCGACGGCCGCGCCGTGGCGGTCACCGGGGGTGGCGACCGAACGGTCCGGGTTTGGGATCTGTCGACCGGCGAGCGGGTCGGCGCCCCATGGACCGGTCACACGAACGCGGTGCGGGCGCTGGCGATGTCCGTTCTGGACGGTCGTCCCGTTGTGGTCAGCGGTGGTGACGACGACACCGTACGGGTGTGGGAACTCGCGTCCGGCAGGCCGGTGGGCGAGCCGTTCCACCTTCAGGCCGACAGCGTGCAGGCCCTCGCGATCGCGGAACGCCATGGCCGCCAGGTGGTGGTCACCGGTTGCTACGACACGACGGTACGGGTGTGGGACCTGGAGACGCGGCAGGAGGTGATGGCACCCATCCGCGGCCACACCGGCCCGGTGTACGCGGTGGCGACCGCGGTGCTGAACGGCCGCTGGGTGGCTGTCACGGGCGGCGACCGAACGGTCCGAGTATGGGACCTGGACACCGGCGATCCGGTGGGCAGCCCGTTCACCGGCCACAGGGGACACGTCAGCGCGGTTGCGGTCGCGGAGCTGACTGCCGGCCAGCTGGTGGTCGTCTCCGGTGGCTACCGGACGACTACCCGCGTGTCGGACCTGGCCACCGGACTGCCGGTCGGTGACCTCCCCCGATCTGCGGACTTGGAGGCCGTGACGACCACGGTCGTACACGGCCGACTGGTGGCGATCACCTGCGACTCCAATGAGCCGACCGTCCAGGTGTGGGACCTGAAAACGGCCGAGCTGGTCGGTGAGCTGTTCCCTCAGCATCCCCGCACGCCGCATGCGGTGGCGACGGCGGTGGTGGACGGCCGGCAGGTGGTGGTGTCGAGTTGCGACGGCGGGTCGGTCCGGGTGTCCGATCTGGTCGTCGGCCAACCGGCCGGCAAGCCAGTTCGCCACGACGCCGCGATCACGGCGGTGGCCACCACCTCGGTTGCCGGCCGACCGGTGGCGGTCACCGGCAGCGATGACGAGACCGTACGAGTATGGGATCTGGACACCGGCGATCAGGTGTGCGGGCCACTCACGGGCCACACCGGCGCCGTCACTGCCGTGGCCGCGACCCACGTGGACGGTCGCGCGGTGGCGATCACCGGAGGCAAGGACAGCAAGGTCCACCTCTGGGACCTCGCACTGGGGAAAGCGGCCGGAGCACCGTTGACCACCCACAGCCGCCCGATAACCGCGGTCGCGGCCGACAACACGGACGACCTACCCCGGGCCATCACCGCCGGCGACGACAAGACCATCCGGGTATGGGATCTCCGGACCGGCGAAGAGACCGGAAACCCCCGCAAGAGCGACCATCGATGGGTACAGGACCTCACCATCACCATGCTCGACGGCCGGCCCGTCGCCCTCCTCGGACGGTGGGGCGGCGGCTTCCGGGTCCGTGACCTCACCGCGAACCGCGACACCGGACTCCAGACCACCGGTAGCGACGGCAAACCGGTACGCCTCGTGGCCGCCACCGTCGTGGACGGACGACCCATCGCCATCACCACGAACGACGACTGGCGCGACCCACCGATGAAGGTATGGGACGTCGCCACCGCTCAGCAGATCGGCCGGCTTGCCATGGGAACCGTGGTCGCACTCGCCGCCACCACGATCGACGGCCACCCCATCGCAGTCGCCGCCGGCCACAGAACGGTAGCGGCCTGGAGCCTCACCACCTTTGACAGAATCAGCCCTGACATCGAATTCCTCGACCCAGTCAACGCCGTCGCCGTCACCCAGCAGGGCCATATCATCGTCTGCTTCGACCGAGACATCGCCGTACTCACCGCAACCCGATCGAGCTGACCACGGCATGGATCGACAGGACCGTAGAGACCCTCTGCGCCAGGCCCTCGACCTTGGCCTTCACACCGACCTGCGTTGAGGCCCTCAAGGACTCCTGACTTCCTGTGCAAATCGGCCGGATCTTCAGGCGCAACGGCCCTGACCTGCGCTGAGGACAGTCTCCTGCGGTGCGGTTCGGCGGCACGGGGATCACGGTCTCGTCGGCGGCCAGCAAGTCACGGACCAGACCGCAGGAGACGTGCCGGACGTCTTCCACCGCCCACACGCGCTGCTCGGGCGCGAGTTTGCGCGCCCAGGCCAGCAGCTGAACGTGCCCGAGGTCACGAGCCTGAACGGTGCGTTCACCCTTCTTACGGCCCACTTCATCGACGGCGACCGCGGTGTGGGTGCGCTTGTGCGGGTCGATACCGCCACCATCCAACCAGCCGCCTGCCTGACCAGACCTGACCGTGTAAACCTCCCCCGAGATCGAGTGGCCGAGGTTCGCCGCCGCCTGCCCACGAACTCACCGATTTTCGAGCCAGGTGATCGAGATCGTGGCCATGCGCCTGCGTACGGCGGCAGTGGCCAACGGCGATTGGTCTGCTGCTCAGCCGGCGGCCGGCCCCGCTGCAGCTGTCACCTGGGGCGCGACGCCCTCAGCTCCGGACCCCGACGTCCCTCCAGGGAACGCGGCGGCAGTTCAGGGGCCGCACCGGGCTGCCGCCTCCTCACCCGTCCGGCGGCAGCCCTGACAAGCGAGCTTTTCAAGCCGTTGACGCACCCGTAGCCCCTATGTAACATTCGGCCAACGTTACGCAAGAACCAAACAGGCCAGCGCTAGTTCAATGGCAATTTCTCGCAATTCTCAACCTGTGCAACAGCCGACCACCCCCCAACGCACTCGACGAGAGAAGAACGCGCATGAGAAAGCCGTTACGACCGGCCGCAATCGCCCTCGCCGCCGTCCTGCTCCTGCTCACGTGGGCCGTACCGGCCAGGGCCGCGGGCGGGCCCAACCTGTCCCCCGGCAAGGCGACCCAGGCCAGCACCTCCCAGCCCGAATACCCGGTGTCGAACATGAACGACGGCAACCAGGCCACCTACTGGGAGAGCGCCAACAACAGCTTCCCGCAGTGGGCCCAGGTCGACCTCGGCACCCCGACCAGCGTCGACCAGATCGTGCTGAAGGTGCCCGCCCCGGCGGCGTGGCAGACCCGCACCCAGACGATCACCGTCCAGGGCGGTGACGGCACGACCTTCAGCACCGTCAAGGCTGCGGCGGGCTACACCTTCAACCCGGCCTCGGGGAACGTGGTGACGATCGACTTCCCCGCCGCGACCCACCGCTACTGGCGGGCCCTCATCACCGCCAACACCGGCTGGCCGGCCGGCCAGATCTCCGAGTTCGAGATCTACGGCACCGCCACCGGCGGCGACACCCAGGACCCGACCGCACCCGGCAACCTGGCGTACACCCAGCCGGCCGCCGGGCAGATCCGGCTGACCTGGTCGGCTTCCACCGACAACGTCGGCGTGACCGGCTACGACATCTACGCCAACAACCAGTTCAAGGCCGGCGTCGCCGGCAACGTGCTGACCTACACCGACGCTCAGCCGACCAACGCCACCGTCACCTACTTCGTGCGTGCCAGGGACGCGGCGGGCAACGAGTCGCCCAACAGCAACTCGGTGACCAGGCAAGGCACCGGCGATCCCGGCACGAACCTGGCAATCGGCAAGGAGATGGTCGAGTCAGGCCACGCGCACACCTACGTCGCCGCGAACGCCAACGACAACAACCTCGCCACCTATTGGGAGGCCAACTCCGGCGCCTACCCGAACACGCTGACCGTCAAGCTGGGTGCCAACGCCAACGTCACGTCGGTCGTCGTCAAGCTCAACCCCGACCCGATCTGGGGTCCCCGTACCCAGAACATCCAGGTCCTGGGCCGCGAGCAGAGCGCCACCGGCTACAGCAACCTGACCTCGGCCACCAACTACACCTTCGATCCCGGCAGCGGCAACAGCGTGACGATCCCGGTCTCGGGAACCGTCGCCGACGTGCAGCTCAAGTTCGCCTCCAACACCGGGGCGCCCGGCGGGCAGGCTGCGGAGTTCCAGGTGTTCGGCACGATGGCGCCCAATCCCGACCTGACGGTCACCGAGGTGGCGTGGTCCCCGGCCACACCCAGCGAGACCCAGGCGATCACCTTGTCGGCGACGGTCAGGAACGCGGGCAGCGCCGCGGCCCCGGCCGACAACCTGACCTTCTCAGTCGGCGGCACGCCCGCCGGCACGGTCGCCGTACCCGCGCTGGCCGCCGGTGCCTCCGCCACGGTCACGCACAGCATCGGCACCCGCGGCCAGGGCACCCACCAGGTGACCGCGACCGCCGACCCCGACAACACGCTCATCGAGCAGAGCGAGAGCAACAACGCCGCGAGCGCCACCCTGACGGTCAGCCAGGCGCCCGGACCCGACCTGCAGGTCACCGGCATCACCACCAGTCCGGCCAACCCCGCGGTCGGCGCCCAGGTCAGCTTCACCGTCGCGGTCAACAACCGCGGCACCAGCGCGGCGGCGGCTTCCGTGACCCGAGTGAGCGTGGGTGGCACCACGCTGAACGGCAACACCGCCACGATCGCCGCGGGCGCCACCGCCAACGTCGCCATCGCCGGCACCTGGACCGCCACCAGCGGCGGCGCCACCATCCTGGCCACCGCGGATGCCACGAACGTCGTGGGCGAGACCAATGAGGACAACAACACCCGCACCCAGTCGATCGTCGTCGGGCGCGGCGCGGCGGTGCCGTACACCTCCTACGAGGCGGAGGCGGCCGGCCACAACGGCACCCTGCTGGAGACCGACGCCAAGCGGACCTTCGGGCACACCAACTTCGCCACCGAGTCCTCGGGACGCAAGTCGGTGCGGCTCAACAGCACCGGCCAGTACGTCGAGTTCACTTCGGCCAACCAGGCCAACTCGATCGTGGTACGCAACTCGATCCCCGACGCCCCGGGCGGCGGCGGCATCGACGCCACGATCAGCCTCTACATCAACGGCGCCTTCGCCCAGAAGCTCAACCTGACCAGCAAGCACAGCTGGCTGTACGGCACGACCGACGACCCCGAGGGGCTGACGCAGACGCCGCAGGCCGACGCGCGCCGCCTGTTCGACGAGTCACACGCTCTGCTGGCGCAGAGCTACCCGCCCGGCACCAAGTTCAGGCTGCAGCGCGACGCGGGCGACACCGCCTCCTTCTACATCATCGACCTGATCGACCTGGAGCAGGTGGCGCCGCCCGCCGCCCAGCCCTCCGGCTGCGTGTCGATCATTCAGTACGGCGCGGTGCCCAACGACGGCATCGACGACACCGCCGCCATCCAGCGCGCGGTGACCGACGACCAGAACGGCGTGATCGGCTGCGTCTGGATCCCGGCGGGCCAGTGGCGCCAGGAGCAGAAGATCCTCACCGACGACCCGCTCAACCGGGGCAGCTACAACCAGGTGGGCATCCGTAACGTCACCATCCGCGGCGCGGGCATGTGGCACTCGCAGCTGTACACGCTGACCGAGCCGCACTTGGTGCAAGGCGGCATCAACCACCCGCACGAGGGCAACTTCGGCTTCGACATCGACGACAACGTGCAGATCTCCGACATCGCGATCTTCGGTTCGGGCCGGATCCGCGGCGGCGCGGGCGGCGCCGAGGGCGGCGTCGGGCTCAACGGCCGCTTCGGCAAGAACACCAAGATCAGCAACGTCTGGATCGAACACGCCAACGTCGGCGTCTGGGTCGGCCGCGACTACAGCAACATCCCCGAACTGTGGAACCCGGGTGACGGGCTGGAGTTCACCGGCATGCGCATCCGCGACACCTACGCCGACGGGATCAACTTCACCAACGGCACGCGCAACTCGCGGGTGTACAACTCCTCTTTCCGCAACACCGGCGACGACGCCCTGGCGGTCTGGGCCAACCAGTACGTCAAGGACACCTCGGTGGACATCGGCCACGACAACCATTTCATCAACAACACCATCCAACTGCCCTGGCGGGCCAACGGCATCGCGATCTACGGCGGCTACGGCAACAGCATCGAGAACAACCTGATCTACGACACCATGAACTACCCCGGAGTCATGCTGGCGACCGACCACGACCCGCTGCCGTTCTCCGGCCAGACCCTCATCGCCAACAACGCCCTCCACCGCACCGGCGGCGCGTTCTGGGGCGAGCAGCAGGAGTTCGGCGCCATCACGATCTTCGCGCAGGGGCGGGACATCCCCGGCGTCGTCATCCGCGACACCGAGATCCATGACTCGACCTACGACGGGATCCAGTTCAAGACGGGCGGCGGCAACGTACCGGGCGTCCAGATCACCAACGTCCGCATCGACAAGTCCAACAACGGCGCCGGCATCCTGGCGATGAGCGGAGCCAGAGGCAGCGCGACGCTGACGAATGTAACGATCACCAACTCGGCCGACGGCGACATCGTCCGCCAGCCGGGCACCCAGTTCACCATCAACTGAACGCGCGGGTCCGTACCCGGCGCCGCCCGGGTACGGACCCACGCCCACAGGCGGGGGCCTAGGTGGCCGCACCGCATGCATGGTGGTCATGTCGCCAGTGCTCGAAGGTCAGAGGCAGCGGTCGCACTGGCCCACACCCCCGCGCTTCCCTTTGTCACGGTTTGATGTCGATCTAGCGCCGCACTACCTGCAACGATGACTGACGGTGACATCGGTCGGACTTGAGAAGGCTTTCAGTCCGCAGAGTCGTTTGCCCACATGGGAGGCACCCGGAAGGGATTGCGAACAAGGGTTCGATACACTTAGTGATCACTGACTGTAAATCTTGACTGGATCCACATCGTTCTGGCTTGATCAGGGCGCCTTATTTCTCCCTTATCGGCCCTCTTGAGCGGAGTGCGAGTGCGTCCATCACCCCCAGAGCAGGTTCGTGCCAGCCGTCCACAGGTCACCCGGTTCACGCGCCGGTTAGCCGCCCTCGGCAGCGTGCTGGCCATGACGGCTGGCTTTGCTACTGCCCTGGCGCCCACCGCGTCGGCCACTGACTCCATCACCTACCTTGACGGGATGGCGAAGGTCGGGGATGTGGCTGCAGGCGGTGGCAGGGTCTTCGTCTCCGGCGACAACCAGATCGTCGTCGCGGATCCCCGCGGCACCCTCACGGGCGCGATCACCAGCCTTTCCGGTGCCTCCGGCCTTGCCATGACGCCAGACGGCAGCCGCCTGTACGCGGCGTTGAGTGGCGCGAAGCAGGTGGCAGAGATTGACACCGCTACCCTCACCGTCATCCGACGGGTCGACCTGGCCGAGTATTCGTGCCCCTCGAACCTGTCGCTGCTCGGCAACCGGCTGTGGGTCGGATACGGCTGCGCCAACCAGCGAAACGGTGGTGTCCTGGGCCTCGACCTGTCAGCGACGACACCCGAGCCGGTCCGGATTGTGAGCAACATGTACGACACCCCGCTGGTCGCGGCGGCTGGGAGCACACTGGTGATCGGCGAGACGGGCCACAACGCCTGCAATCTCATGGTCTACGACGTGAGCGTGACCCCTGCCGCCCTGCGTGGCGTCATCGACGGCTTCGACAGCGGTGTGGACAACCTGAACGATCTCGCCATCACGCCCGACGGCTCGATGGTCATCTCGGCGGCCAACTTTCCAAAGCGATTCGACGGCTGGGACACCACCAGCCTGACCAGGGTCCACGCCTACGGTGAAGTGCCGGCGCCAGGGGATCCGGGGACCTCGGTAGCCGTCACGATCAGCCCAGACGGCGCCCATGTGGCAGCCAGCCGAACCTCCGGAATACCCCTTGCGCTCTATGACACGACGACAACAACACAGACCTACAAGGCCGATGGTGCCGGCGGCGAACTGCTCCCAGGGACCCTCGCCTTCTCGGGCCATGATGTCTTCGGCGTAGCGAGGGAGTTCACGTCTGCCGGACGGCTCCGCCTATGGCGGGCCGAAGGCACCACCCTTCCGGCATCCACGCTGGCCCTGACGCCCCCATCCGCTGGGACCGCACTCAAACCGCTCACCGTGACCGGCAAGCTCACACTGTCCGATGGATCCGCTTCGGGTGCGCAGCCGCTCGTGGTGACCCGCAAACTGCCCGACGGCACCAGCGCAACAGTGGCCGGTGTGACAACCGCAGCAGACGGTACGTTCACCATGACAGACACCCCGCCGGTCTCCGGAGTGATCACGTATGACGTGCTCTGGGAAGGCAGTTCGGACTTCCGGTGGAGCAAGGCCTCGACGACTGTCACGGTAGCTCAGCACCCGTTGTCACTGACCCTGTCCGGACCGGTGACGGGACACACCGATAAGCAGCTCCAGATCAGCGGCACGCTGGACGCCGGCGACCAGGCTCCTCCGCAGGATGTTCTTTTCGGGGTGCTGCGTACTGTTTCCAATAGCAAGGGCACCGTGACCACCGTGGTGGGGACACTGACCGTGGACGGCGACGGAGCGTTCGGCTTTACCGACACACCCACGGAGAGCGGCGAGTACACCTACAAGGTGTACGGGGGAGGCAACGCTGTCTTCGCGTATACGTGGGCTCAGCACAACGTCACAGTTCGAGGAAAGGCCGGATAACCGGCACTGTGCCGGCCGAGCACCGATGACGGTGCCCGGTCGGCACGCTTGGAGTGCTGGATCTGCTCATCTCCTCCAACCTGCTGTCACCTCGGCCTGGCCGAATCGCCGCCCAGTCGATATCCGGGTCGCGCCGAGCGCTCAAGAAGCTTGGTGATCAGCTGGACTCGTAACACCGTCCAGCGTCAAAGAAGATCAATGAGGCCATTCCCTCGATCACGGGGAATGGCCTTCGGCGCGGGACAAAGGCTGACGTCTCTTCCTGCCGTACTTACGTGGACCTCTTTGACGTACCGGGGAGGCTTGCGAATCGTAGCCAGCCCGTCGAAACAAGACGATGGAGACACCGACGAGAGTTGTGACCCCACCGGAGAAAGAGGCAAGCAACATCGTCAAGGAAACGTCGTCCGGATCACCAATTCCGGCCGGTCCTCCATCGACCCAGTTCATCGTGGACCAGGCCTGCGTCGCGACGATCACTCCGAACACGGTCGTGATTGCGCCCAAGACATAGCCAGGGGTACGCGTCCACGATCCCGTGGCAATAAGTACGGAACCCACCACCAACCCGGCAAGGACAGTTAGGAACTGGCCGAGTACGAGCGCCGACAGGGCTGCGAGCCGAACGTGCTCGAAGCCGTCGCCACGTTGAAGCCACAAGATCGGCACTGTCACGACACCGCTGAGAAGGCCGATCGCCAGCAACCGGAGTATCGCCACGTACAGCATGATCGTGGGTTGACTCGTTGCTGTGCTACCCGGCTGAGCATGTCGCTGTACTTCGCAGCTGTACAAGACCGAAAAGGCCTGGATGGAGCCTAGGAGATTCGAACTCCTGACTTCCTGCTTGCAAAACGGCCGGATCTTCAGGCACAAAGGCCTCGACCTGCGCTGAGGACAGTCCGCGGGCGACCGTGATTGATAGCTGCTGACTCTCCTCAATGGGACGACGATCAAGGTCTGGAGCAGTAGAAGCGACTGCCCTTGCCCAGTCGTGCAAGCGCCCGCCAACCCTTTAACCGCTACTGTGTTCACGTGATCGTCGAGCAGCAGGTCTACTTTATGATCGAGTCCGATGAACTGGATCCCGGGCAGATCACCCAGTACGGGGGCGTCGAGCCGACTCGATCTGAGGCGAAGGAGTCACGACGCGGCAGGAAGAGCGGGCGCCTGATACCACCACAACACAAATGGATGCTTGACTCCGGCCTTGCGGAGACCACCTCACTCAATGAGCAGGTGGAAGCCTTGATGAATCAGTTGGCCGGCGCCTGGGATCGAATCGGAGAGCTGACCGCTGGTGGCGCAGCGGCCACGTTGGTCATGCTTAGGTCGTTCGAACCGGGAGAGCACTCCAGCCCGCGAGGGCTCGTTCTCAACGAAAAAGCCATCAGTTTTCTTCACAGAGCTGGAGCCGATCTATGGATCGACGAGTACGACTTATCGTAGGGCTGGCGATGGAGACGCTCGGTGATCAGCCACGTTGTTCGGTGGACCGGGGCTGAGAAACGAAGTCCTGGACAGTCGATCGCCCCCCAGCACATGCGGAGGCCAGCCCTGCAGCGGCGATCGTAAGGACTGCATCTGTGCGGCGGCGCGGCAACCCCGGTCGGAGCGTTCGACGGGCACGGTGCGACTGGCGTGCGGTGGCCGGCCCGGTGCCCCGCCGCCGTCCGGGACCAGCTCCCAGGGCCGCACGCCCGGATGAAGGGCGGGCGGAGGGCCGGGAGTACGGCGGCGCCTTGATCTATATAAGCTGGAGTTCCTCTACGAACCGCAGTGGGCTCCACCCGAACTGTCGAAGACGCCTGTCGTGGTCTTCCGGTTCGAGGATGTCCGCCTCGTCGAGTGGCACGAGGACCAGGAGGGCCATGACTGCGTGAACGCCAATCCTGATGCTCCGCCGGGACAGGTCGGGCAGTTTGACTGGGACGGCACCGACCTGTTCACACTGGACACCTTCATCCTGCGCCTGCTTTTTCACGCCCGACGAGCGGAAGTAACCGTGCGCACGAAGTAGTCCGAGATCCCACCATGACCCAGCACCGTACTCCACAGGTAAGTCGCCTACCCCCGCTGTCCCTGGCCGGTTCGCTCGGCGGACATGGTGAGGCCGCCGCCGCTCAGGCTGAGGGAACGGACCGCCTCAGGGGCTCCTGTCAGCTGTGGATGAGTGGCGCCGTGGAAGGCGGTGCTATTCACCTGGAAAAGATGAGGGCTCTCGAGCTCCAACCCGCACAAGTCCCAGACTTCATCCCGCTCAGCTTGGGGACGAGGCGGCACGGCCAACTGGACCAGGGCCGAGCCGGCGCGTGGACGTTCATACCTAGTATGCGCGGCCACGTATTTGGCCAGCCGCAACTCGGCCTCCGCAGGCAGATCGGTGACCGTCCCTCTCCCCGGCTCGGAGCCCCGTTCTATCGGCGGCATCAACGAGTTGACCCACTCTCGATTCGTGCCACGAACCTTGCCGGCGAGATCGCGCAGGCGGTCCGCAAACCAGGGAGCCAGGTCAGGTCCTCCTTTCCGGACCCAGTCTTCGACCAGCTGACGGAATGCCTCCTCACGCCGGCTCGCCCGGCGACGCGTGCTTGCGTCGAGGATGGATTGCCCCGCGCCGGCGAACGCCAGGCATAGAGGGCGAACCGGGATCTGACCGGCATGGTGGGCGTAGCGCACCATACGGATCTCCAGCATCGCCTGGTGCAGGATCGTCGCAGCGGCCAACGGGCCGTCGTTCAGCGGGCCGTCGTCCAACGGTGTCCGACGAGATGGTCGCGGGCTGGCCGGGGTTCGCGCATCGAGAGCCCGGCCGGCCGCGGACAGGTGCCAGGCCAGATCGTCCGGATGTACGGTGGCACGAGCCGCACGCAGGATTCCGCGTTCCCCCATGCCGATCGTTATCTGACCCGTCCCGCAATCCAGGGTGATCCCGGATGAGTCGCGGGAATCAAAGTTTGTATCGGTGACCTCGTCAAGCCAGATCCGTAACTCGGCCAGGTCGTCGGCGGGCCGTTCAGAGGCATACCGGCGTCGGACGGCCACGGCCAGGGTTCCCGTCAACCGGGTGCCGATCCGTTCCAGCACCAGCGAGCGAACCTCGGCGGTGGCCAGGTCGTAGTCGACGCCGATCCCCGGGGCGACCTCCGTCGTCAGCGCCATCATGGACGCTCTGACGACGCCCCGGTAATCACGCTGGTGATCGTCGGTCTCCACCGACGCCGACAGCGACGACTCCAAGTTGTACCCGGCGATCGCCGACTGCTCCACCATCCACGTTCGCCGTTCCACGCCGAGAGCGGCCATCCACTCCAAGGCGGCACGCGCCCGCCGGTCACGGCCCCACGACGTACGAGCGGCCAGCGCGCGGAACAAGGGAAAGGTGTTGTTGTCCCAGACGTCGGAGACCGTGTGAATGGTTTGGCGATCGTAGGTCCGGGCATCCGCCGAAGCCTCCGCCATCTGCACAAGCGACCGGTCCAGCAACGCACCTAACGCACTCGCCGCCATCGTGTTCCTGGTCGTCCCCACACAGATCATCATGCATCGGGACTCGGAGTCAGGGCTCCTTCACGCAGTCGGCAATCTCAGACGACCCGCTGCGGAGCCGGTGCTGTGCCGAGTCTCCTCGACCTCGAAGTGCGACCACAGATTCCCGATTCAACAGGCACCAACAGAACGTGTCACACAGGTCCCGAGACCTGACAGCGATCATCATGAATCTGAGCTCCGGTTCCTGGTGTCGGCGTACGGCCTCCCGCGCGCAGGGACGTACCGGAAAGGCGCAGAGATGATCAGTACGCGGGTCTCGTCGGGGGCGGGTGCTAGGTTGCGGTGGCATGGCGACATCCTCCCGGCAAAAGCCGCCGTTCCTTTATGTGATCGATGAGGACTTCGTTCCGCCCGATCGGGGTGACGAGCAGGAGGGGCCTGAGTCTGCGGTTCCCGCTGGTGACCCGGACGAGGCCGTGCGGCTCTTCTATCACTACCGGCGGCTTATGGCGCAGATCCTCGGATACGAGGAGGAACTCCCCGAGCCCGCGAGCGAGGAGGACCTCGCCGCGGTGGAGGAGAAGCTCGGCCTTGTGCTGCCTCCAGACCTCCGCGCGCTGTACGGCCTCGCCGACGGTGACGGTGACCTCGTCAACCCGCTGTTCGACCGGCACGAGTGGCTCCTTCTTTCCGAGATCGGCGACCAGGATGACGAGTGGCTCGATATCGCGCGGGAATGGCAGTACGAACCCTGGCGCCAGACAGTGTTCGATACCCAGCCTCCGAATACCGTCCGGAGGTCGCCGCTGCGTACGGCCTGGATCCGGTTCGCGTTCGACACCGGCGGCAACTGGCTCGCCGTCGACATGGATCCAGGGCCGAACGGCCGTCCCGGACAGGTCATCAAGGTCGGAGTCGATTACACGAACGGGCCGACGTACGTCACTGACTCGGTGACCACGTTCCTGCGCCGGTTGGTGGAAGCGCTGGAACGCGGCGACTACCGCAGTCACGACACGAGCCTGTGGATCGACGCGGACCTGCCGGATCTGCCCGGCGAGCACTCCAACTACAGCGACGACCGGCCCTCCCTCGCGCGGGCCATGCAGGCAGGTCCACATGTCCAGGAGGTCCGGGTGGTTGACGTAGAGGATTGTGCGTTCCTCGCCGCGGTGCCCGACGTGTGTTCGCTGGCGCTGTCGAGCAAGGGTTCGCCCGACCTGACCCCACTTGGTGGCCGTTCGGTGGAGTATCTGGAGCTCGATGTGGATTCGCCCGACCTGGCGGCGCCAGCCCGAAACCGGGAGTTGCGTTCGCTGTCGGTCACCTGCGCGCGGCCCGTCGAGCTGGCTCCGCTCCGTACGATGCCGAACCTGTGGGCGCTGGACATCGCGGCGGCATCCGTCGCCGACATCGCCACGGTGACTGAGCTGAAGGGATTGCGGTACCTGGAGGTGACCCAGGACCAATGGCGGGAGCTGTCGGAACTCGACGACCTGCCGCCACTGGCCGTCGTCGGCATCCACCCCCACCGCCCCGAGCGCGACTGGCCGCTCTCAACGGACTGGGTCACCGTTTATGACGAGCCGCCTTCGCCAACAGCCTGAACCGATGCCCGGGTGAGGGACTAGCCCGGAGTGCGCAAAGCCCACGCCCAGGCGACCCGCAAGACTTGTGCCTCCTTGCTCGTAGCTCTCGACGTCCACCCGCGCGTGGCCATGTAGATCCTTCGTCACTCGCAAATAGCGGTGACCATGAACATGTCCAGCGAAGCGTTTGGGGCAGCACCTCGGCTCCTGAATATTCGCGCGTTCGAGATGGCCGGATTCACGTTGACCGGGTCCCGTTTGACCATGTGAGTCGGACGGGACGTTCGGAACATCGGAAGGCTGGTTCTGACTCATGCGGCCAGTAGGGCGGGACAGAGACGGTGATCTCGGGCCGGGCGTCGCCCTGCGGTGCGGCTACCCTCCCACCATGACGATCAGATTCACCGCCCAGGTCGCCGGAGCTTACGAACACCCCGAGGACGAATGCATGTCCGCGGGTGTGAGCGAAACCGAAGACGGCGACGGCATGGTGCTCACCTTCCAATGCTGCACCTATGAGCCTGACGATCAAGACATTGCCTTGGGCTTCGACACCCACTGTGTTGTTACCGCCGACCAGGGCACTGCCTACGGAGCCGTCCAGGAACTCACTCTGCGAGACAACGTGCTGCGTGTTGTCTTCGACCTCGATGCTTTGGAGGCGCTCGGTCTGACCGAGCCCGAGATCGAGGCGGTTCTCGATGTAGACGAGCAGTCCCTCGAACGACTTCGGCAAGGACTGCGCCACATCCTTGCCTACGGTCGTGCTGACGCCCGCCCCCGGGTTTTGGAGCTATAGACGGCCATCAAGACAGACGCCCAACGCTGTAGAGCTGATCCGCAAGGAATCCCCGATATCCCGACGAACCGCGGTGGAAGTCGCAGAGGTCATGCGCGCTGGTGGGGCTCTGCCGGGAGGCGAAGTACCGAGGACACGAGCCCGGTCAAGGCCGAGGCGTTCGTCAACTTGCCCTCATAGGAGCCGACGCCCGACTCGAAGTGAGGTGTCGCCGTGGCTGTACAAGATCGAAAATGCCGCTTCCCGATCACGGGAGCGAACTTTGACCTGGAGTGGAGCCTAGGAGACTCGAACTCCTGGCTTCCTGCTTGCAAACGGTCAGATCTTCAGGCGCAACGGCCTCGGCCTGCGCTGCAGACGGTCCGCGAGTGACCGGGGCTGACCGCTGCCGACCATCCTTAATGGCACGCTGATGGCACGACGCTCAACGGATGAGGTGTTGCGGATGGCGTTTACCTACGCGGATGTTGCCTGGCTGGCCGAGGACGACGAGTTGGGTGATCTGTGGTGCCTGACCTTCGTGCGTGGAGTCAGCGAGGTGGAGTCACTTCTCCGGCTGGGTGCTGACCGGGAGAGCATCCGGCCGCTCACCTATGACGAGTTGATAGACGATGGCCTCTTTCCTGAGACCGTGCTCGCGGGGCGAGTGGACGACTGGACCGTGCTCATCGAGGAGAGCGGGTGGACGTGCACGGAAGCCGACAAGGCACAGGCGCTTTCGGCGGGGACCGTGGTCGTGGCGGTGCTGAGGCACGACTACGCAGCCGACGACTTCGTTTACGCGGTGGACGGGGAGCTGGTCACGTACTTCAACCCCAAGATTCCAGAACGGCGGCACGGAAGTGATCCTTATCGGCTCAACGACCTGATGAGGGAGGCGGGCCTTGATCCCGATGGTGCACCCGGAACCGACGCTGAGGTGACGTCGTCGGTGTCTGGAGCGCTTCTCCTCGCGGCCCGGTTGACCGGCGTGGTACTGACCCCGGACATTGTGAAAGGGCCGCTCATGAGCGGCGTCGTCGGCTGACGTGTCCCGATGCCACGTTCGGCGGCCAGTGGGAACACAGGGGAAATCACGGGCACTCACGGGTGATCTACCAAAGAGGTCACTCTCCGCGTTTCCGCCGGTGAAGGGCCTCCTTCGGCTGGCGTGGCAGATGCAAGGTTCGAACCTACGTAGGTTGAGCCGACGGTTTTACAGCGGGTCGACGTTCCTGACCGCATCAGGCCCCTGACCTCGGTGTACGGCTCTCACCTTTCGCCTACCGGGGGAGATCATCCCGCGTATATCCCGCGCGAGAGAGCCAGCCGCGATCACTCCCGAGACCTGCGGATTAAAGCTCGGCCGATCATGATTCCAGGCAGTTCAATACAGGTCAACGGGCATACCCGGTCTACCTTGAACGGCTCTGGATCACCCTGAACTGCAACCCCAACCTGCAACCCGGCTAACTCGGGTCGGCGCTTGAGTCTATGGGCCGCCGTCTGGCCCTAACGATCAGCCCTCGAGCCTCAGCAAAACTTACGAATGCGAAGAAGGCAACTAACACAACGGTCTGAAGCCACCATATTACGCTCTGGAACCAGTAAGTTCGCGTCGGCTCCTGGATGGCTGACCAGACCAACCAGACCTCCGCAGTGAACATTGCAAGGCCGATAAGCAGCATGACCCAGTTCAGCCAGGCGGGAGTGTGGACCATCAGTTTGTCGTCAACCCACCTGCGCGGGATCGATCGGAAAAATCCGAGCTCCGATCGCTGAGACTCTGGTGTCTTTTCATGCATGTAAGGAGTTTGGCACCTCCGGCGAGAGTTAGGGAGAGCCTGTTCCTTCTACTACACAGGCCAAGACAGCGGGTAGTACCCACATCCGCTGGGCCGAGGCTGAGCACCGAAGGTCCCGATCCGTCGATCGCCCCCAGCTATGTACGGCGACCAGCTGCGGGTGGGGGAACGTGGTGCCGTACCAACTGCTGACGGATTTACAGCGCGTGACCGTTGCAGCCGAGAGACGGCCTTTCACCTGCAGTTGGACCAAGCCTCACTGCTTTGGGTTTCATGATCATTGCACGCATATTGCACGTCGGCCTCGCACCCCATCATGATGACCCGATGCGCCGTGAGGACCTTCCGAAGGACATCGCGAGTAATCAAGATCAGCGCGTCTGGGATGTGTTGTGCATCGGGATCGCCGTCGGAGTCGTCGTCTGGGGTGCCGTCGGCGCGTGGACGGCTATCACGGTCGGAAACTACCCGTGGAACAAGTGGATACCGTTTGCCAACGGGGCCAGCAAGGGCGTGGTACTCGGCGTGCTCGCCGCCGCCGCCGTACTCATCGTTTCGGTCAGGGGCTTCCGCACCGGGTGGCGCTGGTCTGTGTTCATCAGCACATTCATAGGTGGCAGCCTGTTGGGTACGATGCAAGATCTTCGCGGCGCGCCGGCTCCTGCGCTCTACTTTGCAGAGCCTCTTTCGGATGAGCGGTGGTACGGGACGACGATGCTGCTGCACTGGGCGGGCAAGGTGGCGCTGCCTGCCGTCGTATCTGCCGTGGCCTTGACCCTGCTGACAGCTCGCCCTTATCGGCGGGGACAGTCGGTCTCGTCCGGCGCGACACTCCTCTTCGCGGGTATCGCCCTGCTCCTGCTTCCAGTGATCGCCTCACATCTCGCACCTGAAGTCCAGGGCAACGGCCAGCATGCCAACGAGGGCGCCTGGGCGACCATACGATGCTGGAGGTCGCGTCCGAGCTGCGGTGTAAAAGGAAACGAGCGTAGGTTGCCGTGTTGAACCGACCAAAGTTCGCACGACACAAGGACCTACGCTCGTGGC
>NZ_JBEXCR010000038.1:0-135765 GCF_040605375.1 Nonomuraea sp. NPDC005650 | reverse complement strand
TCATTCTTGATGATCTCCGCCAGGACCCCGGTGGCTGGTGCGGGGAACTCGAGAATGAACTTATCGGTCTCAATGTCGACCAAGATTTCGTTCAGTTCAACTTCCTGACCTGGCCTCTTGCGCCAGTTGAGCAAGATGCCCTCCGGGACGCTCTCGGGGAACTGCGGGACCTTGACCTCGACGAACGGCATCTTCACGTCCAGGGGGCTGAATGGGACGCCCATGGGCAAAGCACCATAGGCGATGGGTGGGAACAATCTTCTTCATGAAAGAAGACGTGCAGCGCGGGCGTGGAGTTCCACCTGCCACAGACAGCAGGCGGCCTACTTGCCTAACTGAACATCACCGTGTTGACCAGTAGAAACGCTCAATAACCCAAGATAAACGATGGGAGCTCCCGGACGGCGGGCACCTGCTCGAATGGCACGGCCCCGGCCCCGGCCCCGGCCCTTGCCAGCGGCATGCGCACCTCGCCCTCCGTCTCGTCGGTGTATACGACCTCGAATCCCTGCCGGCCCCGTAACCGGGTATTGCCCGCTACCGCGCGCACTGACATACCAGCACCACCCACGTCACGATCATCACAAGGCAGCGCTGGTTATGACACGCCGGGCAGGCGCTCTGCATCAGTTTCACTGAGCCGACATCAGATCCACTGAGTCACGGCGTCAGCTTGACTGAGCCGCATCACTCTCGCTGAGGCAGGACATCCTTCATCCCCGCCGGTCTCCGCGATCGCGCGGCTAACTTACGTTAAGCTCACTTATCGAAAGTTAGACCCATGATCTACAGAGCGTCTTAACGTCTACCGGAAGGTCACCCTGCATGCCGCCCCGGTCCGCCCCCATCACGTCACCGCCCAGCCGACCCGCCTCCAACGCGGCACTCGACGCCCTTCGTGAACGCCATCCGAGCGTCCCCAACGACGAAAGGTGCTTCGTCGGCGCCATCGCCAGCAGCGACCGCCGAGAGGAATGGCGCGACATCGCCATCCGCTACGAGCCCCCCGCCACCGCCGACGACGTCACCGATGCCCTCACCGTCTACGCCCGCCTCCGCGCAGACCTCGACACCGACGAACGCTGCCTCATCGACATGGCCCGCCGCCGCGGCGTCACCTGGGCCGAGATCGCTCGCCACCTCGGCCTGCCCGACGCGGCCGCCGCACAGCGCCGCCACCGCCAGCTCGTCGACGCTCGTGCCGGATCATGGCAGCTTGACCTCCAGGACCCGAACCGCACGGAAGGCGACCAATGACCGCGACCTCCACGCCGCGTTGGCGTGTCCGACTGCTGCTCGATTTCCCGCCGGAGACGATTGACACCCACGCCGACAACATCAGGCTCATCTTCCCGACCCTGTACGCGGCCAAGGTGCTGCACAAGCCGAACAAGCCCGTGGTCGCCGTGGCGGCCACGGTGGCGGCCGACACCGAGCGCAAGGCCATCGCCGAGCTGCGCCGCCTGGTCGCCACCGGCTTGGCCATGAATCGGGTGGACCTGGTCGAGTCCAGGGCCGAGCCGAGCGGCCAAGAGCCGGACTTCGTGGCGGAGTCATGACCACGACACCCGACCAGGCCGCCGCCCACTGGAACACCACGCTGCCCGTAGGCACGCCCGTCCGCTACTGGCCCATCATGGGCGAGCCCGAAAGCATGGCCACCCGCACCCGCTCGAAAGCGTGGGTGCTTGGCGGGCACACTCCCGTCGTCATGGTGGACGATGTGGCGGGCGGTGTCTCGCTCGCCCACGTCCGGCCCGAACCTGACGCGTTCGAGGAGGCCACCGGCATCCGGACCGTGGAGTCCGACGCGATCCGGGAGGACCAGGTGCTCATGGTCTCCCCCGGCGGGCTGCACGAGTCCGGGCACGCGCCGCAGGGCGCGCGGCTCGTGGATCTCGGCGACGGCTTGGTGTGGGACGCCCGGCATGGCGTGTTCGGCTTCGACGTCGCTGGCCCGGCGGTGCAGCCGTGACGGAGTTGGTGCCCGCGGTACGTGCGCCCGCTGCGCTGGCCGGGCTCACGCCGGAGGCCGCCGAGCTGCTCGCCGCAGCGCAGGCTGAACGCGACGACACGTTCACCGACGAGGCTGCCGACCTCATCTCGCGCGGCCTGGCCGACAACACCACCGCGGCGTACCGGCGGATCGCCCGCGACTACCAGAAGTGGTGCGAGTCCACCGGCCGCACCGCGCTGCCCGCCAGCGAGGCCACCCTGGCGAACTACGTGGCGCACCTCGCCGCCACCCCCACGGCCAAGGGCCAGCCGCGCGCGCCCGGCAGCATCGACCAGGCCATCGCGTGCATCCTCGCCATGCACGACCACGCCCGCGCACCGAAGCCGGGCACCAAGGCCGCCCGGCTCGCGCTCCGCGCCTACCGCAAGCAGCACACTGCCGCCGGGCACCGGAAGAAGAAAGCCCCGCCGATCACCCTGCCGATCCTCCGGCAGATGATCGCCGCGCTGCCCGCCGATACCCCGATCGGCGTCCGTGACCGCGCGCTCCTGGTGCTCGCCTTCGCCCTCATGGGCCGCCGCTCCGAGCTCGCCGCACTCGACATCAGCGACATCGTCTTCACCGACGACGGCCTCGAGGTCTACATCGCCATGTCCAAGACCGACCAGGACGCCGCCGGCGAAACCATCCCCATCCCGTACGGCTCCCACCGCGAGACCTGCCCCGTCCGCACCGTCCGGGCCTGGCTCGACCTCCTCGCCGAGCACGGTGTCACCACCGGCGCGCTGCTGCGCCCGATCGACAAAAACAGCCGTATCGGCGGTGCCGTCTACCCAGACGGCGGCCGCGCCGCACGTGGCACCGGCCAGCGCATGACCCCGCATGGCATCAACTACCGGGTCAAGCTCGCCGCCGTGGCCGCCGAGCTGCCCAACGCGAGCGCCTATTCCGCTCACGGCCTACGCGCTGGCGGCGCGACGTCCGCGGCCAAGAGCGGCGCCCCCATGTCCGCGATTACCGCGCACGGCCGGTGGGTGGACGGCTCCCCCGTGGTGGCGGGCTACATCCGGCAGGTGGATCGCTGGTCGGAGAATCCGATGCGGGGCGTCGGCCTGTAGGCCCTCTACTCCGGGTGTTCCGACAGTTGGGTCGTCAGGTCCTGGTCCTTGGCGGCCTCCGCCGCCTTCCACCGCTGAATCGTCTCCCGGGCGTAGATACAGGCCACGACCCCTATCACGGCCTTGACCAGCAACAGGGACAGGATCAAGGCCCCGTCTCCCCAGCGCTGGTACATAGTGATGATCAGGAACACCGCGATGACCGCGCACGCCACGGCCAGGACGGGAAGGCCCACCTTCCAGGCCAGGGTCTTGATGTTGTCCATGGTCGTTGCCTCCCGAGGGTCTCCGATGCAGTGGCCTCATCATCCGGCTTGGACTACGGCATCGGCAGGCGATTCAGGACCTTCTGGCCGCGAGGACACCTCGTAGACCTGCTACTCCGCGGTCCCCGCCGTCCCGGCTACGGCCGCCTTGTCGGTAGTGGTCGTCGCGGCAGCTTGTTGCAGCGCAGGATGCCTGGTGCCGCGCGGCTCCTTCTTCGGCTTCTGAGTGGCGTCAGGAAAGACAAGCCGGATCGCCTCGATGCCTGCCAGCCGCGCCCGCGTCGACATGCCGAGATCACCGGTCAGCAGCTTCACCTTCCGGCCGGCGAGCGCCTGGAAAGCCACCGCGCGGGCAATGATCTCGTCATCTGTACGAGGCAGACGCACATGGCCGGGCGGATCCGGCCAGAGGTCGATCGTGATGGCGCCGCGCGGAAAGGCCGGGTTCTCGGGAGCGCTGCCCCGCTGGCGGACGACCCCCCGGGGGAGCAAGTTGTCCAGCAGCTTGATCGTCTCCCGGGCATTGGTACTCGCAACGCCCTGACCTCGGTCCTTCTGCCGGTCCAGCTCATCCAGCACCGCGAGCGGCAAGATCAGGTGGACGTCCTGGGAAAGCAGCGCGCCGGCGTCTTGGCCGACCTCCCACGTGTCCAGCCGGTTCTGATGGTGGCAGTAGACGTTGGAGTCGGCGATGACGAGAGGGCCCGACCGCTCCGGCTGATCGAGCAGGTTCGACCAGGCGGACAGCGTCTCGAAGGCTTCCCGTAGCTGCTCGATGTGTTCGGCGACTTCCAAAAGGATCATGTCGCGGACGGGGGTCGTATCGGGGTTGATCACTGGTCTGCTCGATGATCCACCGAACGGCAGTGGCTGAGAATCCCACACAGGTTCTGGGATCTGCATCGACAGCACAGTGACATAGCGAGGCGTGGTGACCAGGCGATCCAGATCGGCGCTGCTGATCTGGCGGCGCAACTGGGCGCGAGAGGTGTGCACCCAGTCGAGATAAGCGATGCGGAGGGCGCGGCCGTTGCTGACGGTGAGATTCTCGGCCTTGACGATGACCTGCTGCAGCGTCTGCAGGAGATTGTGGCGGTCGGCGCCCGGCTCAACAGTGATCAGCATGCACCCAGGATGCGCTTGTGCATCCCACTGTCACCACCTGTTTCCCTCTTTGCTGTGACAACGTGCATTGTCGTGACTAATCCGGGCGGGCCCACTAGACAGGCACTAAATAGCCTGTAATATGGAACTCAGGTCGGAACAGCGCGGCCCTAACGTCTAGCCCAAGGTTGAGGACCCAATGACCCCCCACACCGAGATCGGCCCCCAGGTCGTCACCCGGGAGATTGAGAAGCTCAGCACCGAAGAACTCAAGCGCGTCCACGCCAAGGGACTGGACAAGCTGTTCGAGGTGGTCGAGGACCCCCGCCTGCGGCTCAACCTGACGCTGATCGAACAGGTCCTCGACCAGCGCGGAGCGCCGATCGAAGCGTGGGAACGGATCAACGCCGAATTCTGCGACGTGTGCACCGGCATGGACGGCCGCCACCGCCGTCACTGCCCCAAGGTGCAAGCGCTCGGAGCCTGACCTCCAGCCGCCGCCCTCGCTCGGACGGCGGCATCCCTTGACCATCCTGAGGAGACCATCGTGACCACCGCCACCGCGATCCGCACCTGGACCATCACCGAGCAGTTCGCCAACGGCTCCTACGTCATGCAGACCGATGAACTGGCCGTGGGCGTCACCAGCGAGGGCCGCGTGTACTGGGCCAACCCGGACGGCTGGAGCCACATCGTGCGCGACGCCTACCAGGACCAGCGTGAGTTCAAGGATGAGTTCCGCCCGAACTGCTGGAACCACTCCGACTACTACTTTCACGCCCAGTACGCCATCAGCGCGCCCTGCCAGTACGCGACCAAGCTCAACCAGTACGGCCTGCCCGCTGAGAACTGCGGCGCCCCCTCCGTCGAGTACCGCCCTGACCGGCTGATCGTTCGCTACGTCTGCGCCGACCACCTCTGATCCCGTGCCGTGGGGCTGTCGCGAGCAGCCCCACAGACCCTTCCTGATCACCCCTGAGGAGACCCCTCCGTCATGACCACCACGGTGAACCGCCCCGACGTCATGCGCATCCTGTCCGCCGCCGCCCTGCGCGGCGCGATCCCCCAAGCCGAGTGCCGCCGCTTCCCGCCGGAACAACTCGGCGATCTCGACCTCATGCATGACAGCGAGGTGGACCAGGACAGCCGGACCGTCCGGGTACGGCTGTGGACGAGCACCGAGCAGCGCAAGACGGCCATCGGCTACTTCAACGCGGTCGCCCCGCACATGCCCGAGGGATGGGTCCTCCGCGTCGTGGCCGAGTGCGGAAGCCCTGGCGTCGTCTACTCCGACGAGGAGGGCAGCGGCTTCTCCGGCCCGCCTGAGCCGATCCCCGCTCTCGCCCGAAGAACGATGATGCCCACCACCAGGTGTGTGCCGAGCCGCGAGGAGGCGGAGACCGCGCTCGCCACCTACCACGAGGACGGCGGCGAGCCCGCTGAGCTCACCGGCCGGTACGTGCTCGTCAACCGGCTCGACAGCCAGGAGCCGCCCATCGTCCTGTACGAGATGAAGGACACCGACGACACCGCCTGGCTCGACCCCGCCGGATTCAACGCGGGCATCAGCCTCACCGAGTACTTCGAGACCTCGTAACAGCCCCACCGCCTGAGATAGGAAGACTTCATGACCACCACCACCTTCCAGATCGGACAGCGGGTCCGCACGACCGTCGATATCCCGCTGGACAAGGACAGCGGCTATTCCGCCCCTGCCGGGACGCTGGGCACGATCACTGACGTGCACCGGTCCGGCGGGTACGGGGTCCTGCTGGATGGCGACCCCTACAAGCTGTCGGCGTCCTTCGGCGCTGACGAGCTGACCGCCTCCTGACCTCCCCCCGCCACACCAGCGGCCCCGGGCGCAACGCCCGGGGCCGTCGCATTTCTGCAGGTCACCGCCCCGCAAAAAATCTTGGAACGAATTCCGTCAGATCGTCGCGAGAACCGGCCTCTCCCTAGGTGAAAGCAGTCACCCAGCATGACAGCGGCCCCGGCCGCCCTTCCCCCTATCGGAGGCAGACTTGATCGCTCACGACCTGATGGAGACGTTCCTCGCGGCGGGGGCCGGAGCGCTTGCCGGCCATCTGGCCGCCGCCGTGTGCCGGCGTGTGATGCACTGGAGCAGAGCCGGGATCGTCCACGTCGCTGAAGCCACGATCGCCCGGCTCTCCCCCGCGACTCCAGGCGCGAAGGAGCGCACCCGGCCGTGACCGCCATGCCTATCGGGCCCGCCGACGACGATGACGGCGGGCCCCTACCCCCAGAGCGAGAGCGCCTGACTTACGAACAGGGCTACCGCAAGTACCGCGAACCACTCCTGAAGTATGTCCGGCGCCGGGCGCGCGAGCGCAACCTGCCGGAGTCCGTGGCCGACACCGAGGGCATCGTTCACGACGCGTTCGAGAAAGCGCGACCCCACTGGGACACCATCACCCCTCTCGGCTACCTCGCATACCTGCGCACGATCGCGGACAGGTTGCTCTCCCGGCGGATCAAGGACGACGAACGACGCGGAGAGGCAGACGACGACGACCTTGAGCGCCCCAGCCGTCACGTAGGCCGCGCCCGCGCGCGTAGCGCCGAAGACGTCGAGGACAGGATCGAGGTCACCGAACGGCTGCGGCCACTCCCGCCACGACAGCGCAAGGCCGTATGGCGGCGCGATGTCGAGGGCGACACCAGCGAGGAGATCGGCAAGGACCTGGGCTGTTCGCCCGAAGCCGTCGACTCCATGGTGTATCGCGGCAGGGAACGCGCTCGACGCGTGGCGCGCTGGGCATCTAGTGTCACGGCAGCGTTTGTCTTGGGCTTGCTGCACGAGGCAGGAGCCTGGCCGGTGGTGGTGTACGCAGCGGCCATCGTCTTCGTCATCGTATGGGCGCGCTCCGAAGTACGCCGGGGCTTGGACGTTGTCCGGAGAGCACACCACAGGCGCAGAATGCGGAGCCTCCTGCTGCGTTACGACGCCCCCGTGATGTACGAACGGCCCGGTGTGTTCCTCGCCGCCGATATTGATCCCGAAGCCTCCCTGCATGTCACGGAGCCAGCAATATCTCACGCGTGGTGCGCGGGGATTCAGCAGTTCCGACTCGCGCGCATAGTCCCTCATGCCGACCCGGTAGGGCGGCGACGAGGAGCGGGCGTGCCGTCGCCTGCCGACCGGGCAGGGCGGCGCCGACCTCCGTGCGGGCATACGAATACCTTCCGTAGACGGCGTCAGCAGCGTTTCAGCCAGCGCCACGCCGAGTACATTCGCCGTCGCTCCCGAAACGTCGTCGGCATCGCTGTGCGTCGGCGATCGGCTGACGCGCGGGGCCGGCGGCTCCACGTCAGCGACGATCTCCTTTTACTCAGGACATTGACCATCGCTATGACGCTCGTGAACGCCCTGATCAATTGGCTGATGCGCGGCAATCGGTAGGCGCGATCCCCCGCTGCCCTGGCCACCTTCGCGGGACGGTGGCCAGGGCACGCTACGCCGGGCGGAGGCTGCAGGGTGCCGCATCACGGGGCATCTATTGCCCAAGAATTAAATAACCTGTATTATCTGATCACGACAAGGAGATGCGGCCCCAAGCTGTGAGACCAGGGAGAACCCATGACCACCACCATGATCACCTTCGCGTACACCATTCCCGGCAACATCCGGCCCACCACCGAGATCCGCACCCGCACCGAACTCACCCCCGAGCACATCACCAGCCGACTCGCCAGCGCCGTCGAAGGCATGACCGACGGCACCGCCAACGCCGAGACCACGATGGCCATGTCGCGCGCCCTCATGGACGCCTACCTCGCCAACGACCTGCCGGTCGGCCCAGATGCGGCCCTGCTGTGGGCGCAACTGCAGATCCTCTGCACCGCCGCCACCACCGGCTGACACCCCACCCGGCGGGCGGCCCCACACCGCCCGCCCCTCCGGCGCGACGTAAACACCGCGACCCTCTACTCTCCCCGCACCCTCGACCAAAGGACCCACGTGAACACCCCCATCCAGCCCCAGCCGGTCGACCTCGACATGATCGAGCGCGCCTACTGGTTCGCCCTCGACGAGACGTCCATCCCGCCCAACGCCATGGACGTGCTCGACGCGGTCACCTCCATGATCGAGGAGCTGCGCGCGGCCCGCGCCGAGCTCGCCCAGAAGAACACCACAGTGAGCACCGCCCCCGTGCAGCTCGTCCCGTTCGACGCCGACCGCGCCACCCTGATCGCCCACCTCGACGCCAGCCCGACCTGGGAGCGCGCCGACGTCCGCCAGATGACCAACCTCAACATGCGGTGGCAACTCCGTCCCCGCGCCATACAGGAGATCTACAGCTACCAGCCGTGCAACGACGTGATCACCCTGCCCACGGACGAGGCCGCCCCCTACGTGGACGAGGCCGGTATGCGCGAGGACGCCGCACGCATCATCAACGCCGTCGCCCTCCGCCTCTCCCCGGACCACCTCGGCGAAGACACCGTGGAACGGCTGGTCGCCGCCTACCAGCTCGCCGGACCCGACAGCGACATCGCGCGCATCATCTCCGGCCAGGTCGAACCCGAACCCGACCTGGCCCGATGACCCGCGAAGACCCACCATTGACGCCAGCCGAACTGTTCGACCAGGCCGTCAACAACCCCGCCCGCCGGGCCGACCT
Source organism: Nonomuraea sp. NPDC005650 (assembly GCF_040605375.1). Lineage (NCBI taxonomy): Bacteria > Bacillati > Actinomycetota > Actinomycetes > Streptosporangiales > Streptosporangiaceae > Nonomuraea > Nonomuraea sp. NPDC005650. Next base: position 126,674 of record NZ_JBEXCR010000038.1, on the reverse strand, counting down.
CATCAGCGCCATGTTCACCAGCATCGGCGCAGCCGCCCAAGCCGCCTCCAACGAGAAACGGGCACGGCAGAAAGCACGACGCGAAGCCCGAGCCGCCCGGCCGGAAGCCATCGCCGCCCGCAAGGCCGCCGCCCGGCGAGGATGGGAAACCCGCCGGCGCAACGCGGAGGAGAAGGCCCGCGCGGACGCCCTGGACGACGCACCGATCCCCGCCGGCCCCCGGTGCGACGAGATGGCACACAACAGCCGCGGGAGCGAGGTGTTCTGCTACCTCGAACCCGGCCACGAAGACGACGACCACACCAACGGCGAAACCACCTGGCCCCGGGACGAGAACGAAGGCCAGTAGCCCACCCGCCCGGCCGCGCACCCCGCGCCGCCGGGCTTCCGATCGAGTAGGAGCCCCGTGCAGCGCACGCCCAGCACCGACAACCAAGCCGAGATCGCGGCCAGATTCGCCCTAGCCGGCAAGGACGACCCGACAATCGCCCGCGTCCTGGAATGCTCCGTCAGCCACGTCCGAGCGCTCCGCAAGGAGTACAACATCGCCCCCGGCGAAACCCGCTGGTTGCCCGCCGACAGTCCGCTCAACCCCCGCTACAGCATCGGAACGGAGCCCAAGTGACCGGCCCCGGCGACCCCGCGTTCATGTGGGAGTTCCGGTGTGAGCAGTTCGTGTTCGCCCGCCTCGCCGAAGAACAAGCCGCCGCCGAGCAGCTGCTCCCAGGCGATCGCGAGCTCGCGATCGCCCGCTGGTCCGCCATCGCGTTCGCCGCCGCCGAACACACCATCTACGTCACCGCCAAGCCCGGTAACGAGGGCATCCAGTCGGCCGGCCGCTGCTACACCTGCCCGCCCGTCCACGGCGTCCCCTGCGTCACCATGTGCCGCCTCGCCCGCATTTGGGCCCACCACCCCGACTACCAGCCCGCCTGGAACGAGTACCTCGAGAACGTGCGCGGAACCCTCGTACTCGACACGTGGGACGTCGTCGCCTCCGCCGGCTTCTGGAACATGCGCCTGCGCGACTACCAAGCCGCCCTCACCAAGACCAGCGAGGAGAACTGACCGATGAGCTTCCAGGACGACGTCGGCGACGACCTGCCGAGCGACGAGATGGTGCAGAACTGGGAAGAGGCCAACGCCCACGCCGACGAGACCCCCCACGACGACGAATGGCCGGACGCGCCCAACGACAACGACAACGTCGCGCAGCTCCTCGACCGTCAGCTCGACCGGCTCGCCGCCACCCTCCACGACTCCGTGGCCCGCCTCGACGAGCACATCGAGCGCCGCGCCGCCCAGCTCGCCGCGCCCCGCATCGCCGCCGCCGAACGCCGCGCCACCGAAGCCGAACAGCGCGCCGACAAGGCCGCCGCCGACTGGGACCAGCGGCTGGAGGACCTGCGCCAGGAGCTCGTTCGCCAGCTCGAATCCGAGACCCGCCGCACCGACCGGCTGCTGTGGCTCTCCCGGCACCTACCCGAACCCCTACGGCCGCTGGCCGGCTCGGGGGTCAGAGAGATTTGGAACGGAATCCGGCGTTAACGGGGGTTCTTCCAGGCTGGGCCGGCTTGGGTGGCCGGTACTTGCGCCCTAGTCACAGCGATCGGACGCCGTGTCCTGGCCGCGCTCCTACCACCCCGCCGCCCACGCGCCAGCACCCGTAAGGCACATCACCCGCCGGCCATGTGGCGTCCCCTCAGACAGGCGGTAATTCCGATTGATCCTGGACCCGAGCTGAAGCAGGGGTTATCCGACGCAGCGCGGTACGTTGGGCAGCTTGTTGTGCGGGTAGTCGAGGTCCCAGTTCGGCACGAACCCGTAGGTGTTGGCCGGACCGTATCCGAGGGTCCACCATGTGTTGGTCCCGATGGTGTCCCCGGGCTGCTGACAGAACGGCTCGATCATGGTTCCCTTATCGAGGGTGGAGACGAGGTCGCATGTCGTCTTGGGGTGTTCGGTGCAGCCGTTCCCCGTGCTCACCATGCGAGTACGGGATCTGAGCCGGTAGTAGACGATTGCCGTACGCTCACCGGGTTGTACTTGATGCTGTGCTTTTGCGGCCGGAGGGCGGCCCGGATCCGCCGCCTGGGCTGTAGGTGCGAGCGAGAGTGTGACGACGGTGCTGGCAGCCGAAAGGGCGGCGGTGAGCATGCCGGACGGTCCACGACGTGCGTGCATGGTGGTCTCCTGTGTTGCGGATCAGCCGAAGCGGCAGACGTCTCCTCGTAGCGCAGCGGGCGGGCCCGAATCGCTACTGGTCGACGACATTGAAAACGTCCCGGCCAGGTGTCCAACAGGGTTACGGACGGATCCGGACGGACCCGGACGGGTGCCGGAAACAAAACGGCGTGGCGCGCCTATGCTCGCTGAAGCGCGCGCCTTGAAGGCGGCCGGCATCGGCCTGGAGTTCCTCACCGGCGAGCTGCAGGGCTCCCACGACCCCTCGGGCGTGGTGTTCACCGTGCTGGCGGCCCTGTCGGGGATGGAACGCGAGTACATCCGCAACCGTCTGTGCGATGGAACGGAATCCGGCGTTAACCACGTCCGGAAGACCGCCGCGGCAGGGGGTTACTGACCTGGAAGAACCCCGCTAACGCCGGATTCCGTTCCAAATCTCTCTGACCCCGGGCTCCATCCCACCTTGGCCGCCTCGACCCCGAATTCCGGGCCGCTGTCGCGCGCCGCGCCTCCCCCGACTACAGCCCCGAAGCCGAAGCCGAACTGCGGCTCCTCACCGACGCGGTCACCATGGTCGTCCGCCAACAGACCGTGTCCGCGTCCACGTTCCAGCGGAAATTCCACGTCGGCTTCGCCACCGCCGCAAGGCTGCTGCAGCGCCTGGAGGAGCTCGGCGTGGTTGGCCCCCACCACAGCCGCGGCCCCCGCCAGGTCCTCACCAAGCCCGACGGCCTGCCCGCCCTACTCGCCACCATCACCGGAAGCGAGCCACCCAATGACTGACCAGGCCGCCCGCTCCCTCGCCCACACACCGGAGAACCCGAATCACGACCTGTTCAAGGCGCGGATGCGCGAGCATAGCCCCACACTCCTCGACCAGGTAAGGACAACCCGATAACCAGGAAGGACCCGAGTTGATCACCACCACGCCCCCCGCTGCAGGGATCGGCACCGCCACCGTGGACCTGAAGACCCTGACCGTCAACGGCAGAAGGATGACGCTCACCGTCTTTCGACAGATCCGCGAGGAGCGACTGATCGCCCACGACGGCACCCTGAACGGCCAGCCGTGGGGCGCGGTCAACTACCACCCCGATCGGTGCGGCGACCGACTCCCCCACTGGCACATCGTGTGGCAACGCGGCGCCGAACTGCTCCGCTCCTACGTCTACGAGAAGCCCAGCTTCGACTGGCCCACCGACTTCTACGTCGCCGACCGCGTGTTCCAGGCACCGCAAATCGACAGATACCTCACCCTCGCTGTCCACGAGTGGGTCACCGGCCACACCGAGACCCTGATTCTGACGAAGGAGCCCACCAGCCGCGGCTACGACCCGAAGCGTACGTTCGTCCAAGACGGCCTGCGCGTGAGCGGGACAGTTTCTGACGTGGCCATCGCGGCGGTCAAGACGAAACACGCGGTCGACAACCTCAGCCCCATCGCCGATGACACGGATAGCTTCTTCGGGAAGATGCAGCGGGCCGATCGGCAGAAAACCATCACGGAGGCCGAGCAGGCTCAGGGCGCCCTCTTCGAGGAGGTGAACGACTGGGACCTGACGCCCGCCGAGATCGACCACGAGTTCCACGCCGCCATCTCCACTGAGCTCGAACGCCGGCAACGCCACCGCGACGTCCGCGCCCAACTCGCCGAACTACCTCAACTCTTCATCGCCCTCTGATCCGAGAAGTGAACGCGCACGCCACCACGCCCACCTCGCCATGCCTTCCCACCAAGTCGTAGCCCCACCCCCGGACGCCGGGGGCGGGGCGGCGTTTCGCGAGGCATTTACGCGCGCGTGCGCGAGGTTGCCGGATTGTCGGTGTGCCCGCTGCTGCCCCGGTTTGATCCACTCGGCAACCGGTCGCGGGGTAGAGGCGTCTTATTGGGCATGTTGAGTCATTTGAGGCGGCGCTATTGGGACGTGCAAGCGGCGGCGATGACCCGGCTGGGCTCCCCCAACCTTCCCCGCCTGTACGAGCAGTACGGCCGTCCCACCCTGGCCAGCGCCGCCAGCGATCCGGCGCTCGCCGAGAAGATCACCCGGAAGGCAGAGAAGCTCCTGCAGAAGCAGGACGGTAAGGGGCGCCCGTACCGTGGCCTCACCCTGTACGTCTTCCTCACAGGGGTGGCAGTGGGCGCGATGCAGGTCATGTTCTCCACCGCTGGCACGGACACGGTCGATGAGGACGGGACTCACCTGCCAACGATGGCGATCGCGGCGTGCTGCCAGGCCGCGATCGACCTGGGCATGCTGGAGGCAGCGTAATGGCCGATGATCAGGTTCGCCACGAGACGCTGCTCTGTTCCGATTGCGGTGCCACGCACGACACTCCCGGCGCTGCCACCTTCCTGTATCCGAAGGACGGTGAGGTGGTGGTGACCGAAGTTCACACTCGGGATTGCCCGTCGTACCTGGAACGGTGGAAGCCTTTCGTGGACGACATCGAGCGCGCGCGGCAAGAAGAAGACAACGGGGGTCATCACGAGGAGTAGGAGCGTCGGTTCAACGGCCGAACCCTCCGCGGTTGGCACCGGCCGGGAAGACTGGCGCCGCGCGGAGGGTTCGGCCGTTGCGTGGTGTGACCTGCGGCAACACCGCTTGTTTGGGCCGCATAGCGTGATTCTTACCGGCGCTCCGAATTGTCGGGGCGAGCACCTATCCTGCGTGATGTTCGTGGTGGGCTGCCCCTGCGTCGAGGGGCGGCCCACCACGGCGTGGTAGCGGATTCTGGTCGGACCCGGTTGTGAACCCGATGAAGATCGTTTAGCGTGTCTCAGTCCGCTCCGCCCGCCCACAACGGGAAGGACCCCGCCACGTGCCAGGGAAACCCCACACCGAATGGGCCGTCGCCTACACCTACCAGGTCGCCACGAACATCCGGCACCACCGGTTACGCCGCAACCTGAGTGTTGAGAAACTCGCCAACCGGTGCACCAACCTGGGGTATCCCATTGAGCGCTCGAATCTGGCCAAGCTCGAACTCGGCCAGCGCTCCACCGTCAGCGTCCCCGAACTGCTCGTCGTCGCCCGTGCCCTCGACGTGCCGCCCCTCGCCCTGCTCACCCCGCCCGCTGGAGACATGGTGGAGATCCTTCCCGGCGTCGAAGCCCATCCCCACCAGGCGTTCGCGTGGCTCGACGGCACCGCGCCCCCACCGGACGGCCAGGACGACGACGACGGCGCCGCGCCGCGCGCCGAGCTCCAACTCCTGCGCGAGCATCAGAAGTTCGTCAGCGACTGGACCGCCCGCACCCGGGCGGCCGCCGCGTCCCGGGCCCGCGGCGACGACACCGGCGACCCTCACCGGGATGCGTGGAAGACCGCGGCGCACGTGCATGCCGAGCAGGCCGGCCACGCCGAGCAGCTGCTTGCCGCGCTGCGGGAGACGATGCGGGCCCGGGGGGGCGCCTGCCCGGCGCTGCCGCCTGGGCTGATCCACCTCGACCACCGGCCCGAATAGCCTGGCCAGGGGTCGCCGCCTGACTGCCCGGCGCGTCGGGCGTATCGTCGGCTCATGGGCCGCTACCTGGTAGGGCCGGATGGTCTGCGTGTTGTGCCTGTTCAGCTCTCCCCGCTGAGCGAGCATTGGCTGGTCGCGCGGATGCGGGAGCCGCAGGCGATGCCCGGTGAGGTGTGGTATCGGGTCACCAGGAGCGGGCAGGCGATCGACTTCCCGGGCTACTACCAGTTGCACGAGCTGCAGGAGATCGTGGACTTGGCCGATCTGCGCGAGGTCGAGGAGGATAGCGGCGAGGCGACCGCCTGACCCGTGGCCTGGGGCTAGAGGGTGACGAGGCGACCGTCTTCCAGGTACACGCCGACCGGGCATCGGCATTCGCCCAGGCATGTGGCGGCGCAGGTTTTGCAGCACTGGCAGTAGGGGCTGCCGCCGCAGTCGCAGCAGTGCTCAACCTCCCGCTCCACCATGCCCGTCCCGTTACAGTCCCAGCAGTCCGAGTCCCCCAGCAGTTGCCGCACTCGGTTTCGTCCTCGTACTCGCCGCACAGTCCGGCGGGGCACTCCCATGTGCCGTCAGCGTGCGCCTTGGCTTCGCGTTCGCGGTCCTCTTCGAACCCGTGGCGGGTGCGGCGCAGGAACACCGCGGTGTCGGTGCCCAGCTTGGCCGGCCACTCTTCGACGTGGCGTTCCCATCCATGCCCGGCGAGCGCCTGGTCCAGCAGCGTGGGTGTGGGGGTGACGGTGTCGGGCCACAGCGGGAACGGCCGGTACCCGTAGCGGCCGTCGTTGTCCTTCTCCCAGTAGCGGGCATCGGTGATCTCCACCCACCAGGAGCAGCCCGCCGCGATCAGGCGGGCCTTGACGGGCTGCTTGGGCGGGACCGCAGGGTCCGCCTCCTGGAGCTTGCGGAGCGCCTGCTGGTAGGTGAGCCCGTGCTCGGCAGCGTAGGCGGTGACCTTGGCCTTGCGGTTGCTGCGCTTGGTCATGATCGTCCCTTCGGGCGGAGTCCCACGCACTCCGCCCAGGACGGGAGAACCCCGCGTTGCGGGAAGTCTGGCGGATGCGTCGATCCCCTGAGGAACCTTCTCCCCCTGTCGTGCGCCGTGCTCTCCGCGTGGGAGAGAGCAACCGGCTCCAGGGGGACGGCTCGCGATGCAGCCGATGGGAGGGACCATACACGAGCCCACCGACAGGCCGCGAGACGTAAGCGCGGCGATCGTCTACCTTCCCTCTCCCCGACCTAAGAGAGGGTTCCCCCGCATGTCGTATCCCCCTGGTGAGAGCACCTACAGCCATTGGTTCGTCACCTTGTGGCCAGCGGGCCGCATGTTGCGCCGGCTCGGCCAGTACGGCGCGTACGTCGGTGTCCGGGTGGCGCACCAGCATGACGGCGCGCTCATGTTCCGGCAGCACCTCCTGACCGCGACCGGCCCTGACCGTGCGGCGCGCAAGTTCGGCCGGGTGGCCGCGCGGGTCATCTCCCGGAACCGCAGAAGCGACCGGAGCGACCAGGCCGCCGCGGTGCGGCGGGCCCTGGACGCGCTGACTGACGCCGACAGGGGGCGGTAACCCGTGGCCGTCGACCCGAAAGCGCAGGTGCAAGCCGTTCTTGACCAGGCGGAGGAGCTGGCTCATGACAGCCGTCACCCGCTGCAGGATGGGCTGCTGCCTCAAGGGCCGCAACTGCTGCTGCGGCTGGTGGCCGCGCTGCGGCGGATCCTGCAGGAGTACGAAGGCGCGGCGCGACGCGAGCAGATCGAGTTTGTCGAGCAGCGTGAAGCGCCGCCCGAGCTGCCGCCTGCGGAGCTGCTGCACGGGCTGCGGCGGGCGTGCGCGCTCGCGTACGAGGCGCTCATCGATCCCCGGGACGATGTCGGCCGCTGGCTTGAGGAGTGGGCCGACCACTGGGAGAAAGGCAACCCGCCGCCGATGCGGCACCCGCTCGTGGCTGGCCTTGGGATGTCGGTGGACGTGGTCGACGTCGACGCGTTCCAGCGCGGGGTGTTGCACGGGCCGCAGGGCGCCACGGTGGTGCTCACCGCGCGGCTGTACGACAACACCACGGTGGGGACCAGCCGCAAGGTGCGGATGCAGGTGACGCCGCAGTGACCGGGTTTGTGCAGCACGGCCCGGGCGAGTTCTGCGCGGTCATGACGCGCGAGGGCGAACCGCTGGTCGAGTACGAATGGTGGGATCCCGCCCCCGAGTCGGGGCCGCCCACGATCGGCCGCTGCCGGAACTGCGGACACCGCGGCGTCGTATACGAGCCGCTGCCGGCCGACCCCGCCCGTGACGAGCTCGCCGAGCGGTTCGCCGGCTGGATGGGCGGGATGCTCGACTGGGATGTGAAGGTCCGCGAGGAACACGCCGACCTTCACAAGGAGCTGTTCGACCTGCACGCTCCGGTCGGCGTGGTGGTGCTCGACGGCAAGCCGGGCGCGGCGCCGGTGAAGGTCCGGCAGTGCCGGGAGTGTGGCGGCGACGGCTGGCCCTGTCGAACGCTGCGCATCCTCGCCAAGCCGCACCGTTGGGCGCCTGGCTGGGACGAGCGGTGGTCAGCATGAGCGGCATCAGCTTCGAGCCCGGCCGGCTGTCTGTCGCGCCCGTGGGCACCAGCCCAGCCGACACCGACGCGTGGACCCCGATCGGAACCATCGACGGGGGCAGCATCGAGTTCGCGCCGGACTCGCAGCCCGTGACCATGGCGAAGTCACGTGTCGCGTTGCCGTGGCACGTGATCGTCGACCTCGGATGGCATGAGCTGTACCCGCACCTGTTCCCCGCCGAGCTGGTGCAGGAGTGGCAGGTGAGACGCATCATCCGGCAGCACTTGCCGTGGCTCCGCGTGATGCGGCCCGAGCCGCTTCCGCCCTCTGCCGGGCCTATCCGTATCCGTGCCGTCATGCCCGGTCGGCGCCGCACCACCACCAGGAGGAGGCGCACGTGGTGATCAGCACGAGCCGTGAGGGGACGCTGACGGTGATCTGCGCCCACGACCAGCGCGAAGCCCGCGACGTACAACGCAGCATGGGTTTGACGGGCAGGGAGACCGTGGTCATCTCCAGCGAGCACGACGTGTTGCGCCTGTACGGGGTGGGCAGGCAGGTGCGGGTCGTGGAGACGCGCCGCTTCTACGACCGGCGCGACGCCGCCAGGATCCGCGAAGCGCTGACCAGAGCAGTAGCCAGCGCCGAGCTGGTGGGGTGGCCGCAACCTGGGCGGGCGCTGGTCGACCAGGAAGGCGGGCACGGCCTCGTCGGCGCGTACGACATCGCCGCGGCGGCCGCCCCGAAAGGCACGCGGCCCGACTGGTGCCACCACATGATCATCCCGGAGCACGTGACCAGCCCCGGATTGATCACCGACGCCAAACAGGACCTGGCGCGGGCGGTCGGGCAACCGCACCTGCTGCTCACCCTCGCCGATGAGCACCTGCCCCCCGGCGACCCCTACAGGCCGCCAAAGGACCACTACCGGCCCGGGTGGCGGGTGTTGTTCGCCGTCACCCTCCGGGCCGACAACCCCGGCTACGCCGTGCTCCGGCCCGGCGCCAGCCTGCCGGACGGGTGGCTGCCCGACGACTTCGACGGCCGGTGGATGGTCCGCCCCACCGCCTCCCGCACGATCCAGATGGCGCGGGCCGGCACCGACCTCCGCTTCCCGCCCGACTGGCTGTACGCGACGCCGACCGGCCGTATCGAGGTGCGCGACGACAGCGCGATCGCTGAGGTGTGGGAAGTGACCGCGTGACCGCCCCGCTGGCACTCCCGGAGGCGGCCGTCTACATCGCTGAGGCGATCTACTTCAGCGACAGCCCCGTGGACGGGCGCCGCCGCATCGCCGTGTCCGGCAGTCTCGACGCCGCCCTGAAGGCCGTGCGTGGGCACGACATCTACGGCGGCGATCTCGTGGCCACGGAGGCTAAGAGCGCGCTCGGTACCGACGCCGCGCGCACGTGGGCCGTGCACGAGCGCGGCGAGGAGCCCGACGACGAGGGCCACCTGTGGATCACCCGCGAGCCGCTGACCGCACCAGCCCGTACGGACGAGGAAGGACAGAGCGCCACGTGACTCCCATGGAAGCCGCAGGACGGCTCGGCATCCCCGCCGAGCACTACGCCGCGTTCGAGGTCCTGGTGGATCGGCTGCGCACCACGCCGGCCGAGCAGGAGGAGCTGGCCAGGCTACGCGGCGAGCTGGCCAGGGTGAACGAGCAACTGCGTAAGGCGGGGATCGAATACCCGCTCGGCGCGGCCGGGGTGCGTGACCTGCGCGGGCACGTGGCGCGGGCGGAGGACCTCGCGGAGGAGCAGCTCGGCGAGGCGGAAGCGAAAGCGGCCAGGGCTGAGCAGGAGCTGGCCGCGATCACCCAGGCGTTGCTTGAGGCCGGTGTCGGCTTCCCCGGCCTGGAAGGGGTGCGGGCGCTGGTCGGCCTGTACCGCGACGCGTTGCGCCGCCACCCCGATCTGATGGAGGCCTGCCGATGACCCCCCAGACAGTGCTGGACCGGGCCGAATGCCGGCACTGCGACGACCCGATCGTGCTGCTTGGCGGGGAGAAGGACGCGCGCGGCGGCCGGGCCGCGTTCTGGGCGCACGAGTGGCGGGACGGGCTACAGCTCGTGCACTGCTGGAGCCCGTACGGCATCGTGCCCAGCCAGCAGGCGGCGCCGCTGCCCCGCTGGCGGGCAAGGCTTCGCAAGCTCGCACGGCTGATCAGGGGGCGATGGTGAGCGATCTACGCAGACAGGAGGAAAGCATGATCGAGGGGACATCGGTGAACGAGGAAGCGGCCCGCGTCGTGCGGGAGGACGCGGCCCGTAACCAGCGGATGCTGCTCAAGCTGTACGGGGTGGTGCTCGACGGGGAGCGGTACCGGGCGTGCCGGAAGCCGGACTGCGGGCGGGTGGTGCCCGCGGGCACCGAGCACTGCTGCGGGCCGTGCGGGGATGCGGCCAAGCACGCGCACGAGATCGACGAGCATTCCTCGGCCTGCGATGAGCGGTGGCAGGAGCGGCGGCCGCTGGTCAACCAGGCGCTCTCGGACGGCTCCTGGTAGGGGTGCCGTTAAGAAATGCGTCACCAGCCCCAAACCAAGTCCGGTCGGCCTGCCGGGCCGACTACACCTGGGCTTCGAACATCGTGGGATAAGTCCGGCAGGTGCTGCCGGGACGGCGGGGTGAAATGCGTTCGCGCAGGTCGTGCTGCTTGGTAAGGCCCCTTATGTCAAGACACATCAGTCGCGTCCGCGCCCGTCCCGTGTGGGCTGGACTGTGCGTAGCCCGGCGGAGCGGACGGCTCCCGGCGCAGCACCGCCTCACCGTCCGGCTCGGCCACCAACCGCCACCCGGGTGGCCATACGTGCCCCGCGTCGGGACGCGCCACGCGCGCTCCCTCCAGTTCCACGTATTCCGCCCCACGCACCCTGACGAGCGCGGCGTTCTCGACGAAGTCCAACATGTCGAACGTGGCGGCGTCGGTGAAGTCCGCCTCACCAGAGGCGGCGGCGTCGATGGTGGTCGTCCCGCCGAACCAAGCGTTGCCGGCGAAGGTTGCCCCGCCGAACCAGACGGTGTCGGTGAAGGTTGCCCCGCCGAACGCGGCGGTGTCGGTGAAGGTTGCCCCGCCGAACGAGGTGGCGCCAGTGAAGGTCGCCCGGTCGAACCAGGCGGTACCGCTAAAGGTCGTCCGGTCGAACCGGGAGCCGTTGTCGAAGGTTGTCCGATCGAACCAGACGGTGTCGTCGAAGGTCGCCCCGCTGAACCGGGGGACATCGATGAAGGTTGCCTCGCTGAACCAGACGGTGTCGGTGAAGATCGCCCCGCCGAACGTGGTGAAACCGGTGAAGGCAGTCTTATGGAACTCGGCAGAGGAGACACGGCAGTCGGCGAGGTCGAAGTCAAGGAGGGTGGCGCCCGTCAGGTCGAGGCGAATGTCGCGCCAAAACCGCGCGTTGAGATCACTTATCCGTCTCTGCCCGCGGCCTGACGCTGGGGCTTTGGTGTAGTGAAGGTGGTCGGTGAGGATGCGCTGGGCGGTGAGCCGGACCTGCCGCTCCTCCTGGGCATCTCTGTCGCCTGCGGCGGCGCTGGCGCGCGCCCATGCACCGTGGCGGGCGATGCGCTGTGCTGTGCGGATCTTGTCGTGTCGATCCTCGCTGGGCGGGGTGTAGGGCATCCGCAGGTAGGCGCAGATCACATTCACGATGGTCTGGCGTTGGTCGGGGTTGTTCTGCGCCAGCCGCTCCAGCGCGTATAGCCCGGCCAGCCGAACCGGGGCCTGGGCGTTGCCGAGCTGCTCGGCCGCCTTGGTGTACAGCTCGGTGACCCGCCGCTCGCTGGCGTCGTGCTCGGTGCTCGCGGCGACAATCTCGTGGTGGCGCTGCCGCCGGAACGCCAGCATCAGCGTGATCGCGGCGCCCACACCAGCACCGGCCGCGAGCGCGGTACGGATGACATCAATCCGCGCCGTTGCCTCCTGAGCGGGCTTCAACGGCGGCAAGCCGGACGAGAGCCACCACGCGGTAATCCCTGCGGCAGCGCCCACCGCCAACACCGTCAAGATGATCCATCCCACGCTCCCCCGGCGCCCTCGCCGCGATGCCACTGCGGGCGCTGTGAACGGATTTTCCGGGTCCGCAGCACGGCGACGGGCTGGCCGGGGCAGGTGCATACAACGATTGCAGCCTGCGCATAGTGATCAGCCGACCAACGACGCGGCAAGTCATGATCTGGGATCATCCATAGGGATCTCGTGGTTTGGGGCTGGTGGCACGGTTCTTACCGGCACCCCTGGTAGCGCCAGTGGCTGTTCCGTTGTCCCTCGCGACCGCCGTCACTGACCGTGACGGCGGTCGCCGGATTGCCGGGGCGAGCAACCACGGAATGTGAGCGCCCGCCCTGGCGGTACGGCGAGAGGTGGACACGCACGGCACAACCTCGCCAAGATCACCTGATGAGTACAGCGCACCAGTGGGTGGCCCCCATCGTCGTCCCAATCACCGTTGAACAAGCCGCCGCGGCCGCCGCCGGCCAGGCGCTGCTCGTGGACCCCGGGCCCGTGCTTCCCGCTGGCCCTGCGTACTGCGAAAACTGCCGCTCCCCGTACGGGAGCCTGCAGGCCGCCCAACGGTGCCCAGGCCCCGCGTAAACACCCCCATGCGCGGGGGCGGGGACGTAAGCGCGGCTTTCGGCCAGCATGCCCGGCATGGCCGCCGCAGTGTACGACCTGCTGATCGAGCAGGGCACCGACTACGACCGCGTCCTCACCCTGACCGACCTCACCCCCGACCGGCGCCCGCTCAACCTGACCGGCTGCCAGGTCCGCGCCCACATCCGCGTCAACCACGCCCCCGGCGCGGCACTGCTGCATGACCTCGGCCCGCAGCTCGTCATCACGGACGCGGCCGCCGGCAAGGTCCGCCTGTCCATCCCCGGCCCGGTGTCCGCCGGGTGGGGGTGGCGGGCGGGCGTGTACGACCTGGAGATCGTCGACGCCGGCGGGAAGCCCCTGCGGTTGCTGAAGGGCGCCGTGAAGGTGTCGCCAGAGGTGACCCGGTGAGCACGCCGCACGTCGACATCACGGAAGCCGCGGCCGCCGGGATCGAGCTCCGCATCGAGGAGACGGGCGGCGTCGCGGTCACCGTGCAGCAGGTCGTCACCAGCGTGGAAGTCGAGGTGACGGTGCCGGGCATCCAGGGCCCGCCCGGCACTGCTGGCCATGCTGGGCCGCCCGGCGACCCCGGACCGGCAGGCCCGGCGGGCGACCCCGGACCCGCCGGGGAGCGCGGCCCTACAGGCCCTGCGGGCCCGGAGGGCGGCACCTACCAGCAGGACATCGTGATCGCTATCCCCGCCAAGGTGTGGGAAGTCGAGCACACCCAGACCCGCCAGCCGAACGTCACGTGTTTCGACGTCGACGGCAGGAAGATCGACGGCGATGAGGAGTACCCACCCGGATCGCCGCCGGTCGTACGCGTCACGTGGGCGGTGCCGATGGCTGGCACCCTCCGCCTCACCTGAACATCCCGGGGGAAGTCATGCCGAACTGGTTCAGCCAGCACAAGTTCAACCAGATCCCGCCCACGGGCCTGGTGCTACCGACGTCGGGCAGCGCGCCCGCCTCGCCGGTCACGTTCGAGCTGTGGGGCGACACCGCCACCGGCCGCGCGAAGTGGCGCACCAGCGGCGGCGTGTGGATGGCGTTCGACGACGTTGCGGACGGGGCGGTGACCGACACCAAGGTGGCCGCAGGCGCGGGTATCAGCCTGTCGAAGCTGGCGACGAATCCGCTCGACCGCGCCCAGCACACCGGCACGCAGCTCGCCGCTACCATCTCGGACTTCGCGACGCAGGTGCGGGCCAACCGGCTGGACCAGATGGCCACCGCCGGGGCGGATCTCAACGCTGGCGGCTTCCGGTGGACGAACGTGGGCGCTCCCGTGAACCCGAACGACGGCGCCCGCCTGGCCGACGTGCAGGCCGCCGCCGCCGGCATCTCGGTGAAGCCTGCGGTGCGCGCGGCGACGACCGCGAACATCACCCTGTCGGGCACGCAGACGATCGACGGCGTGGCCGTGATCGCCGGTGACCGGGTGCTGGTGAAGAACCAGACCAACGCCACACAGAACGGCCTCTACACCGTGGCGGCAGGGGCGTGGGCGCGGACCACGGACGCGCTCTCGCCGAACACGTTCGTGTTCGTGTCCGAAGGCTCTACGTTGGCCGATACCGGGTGGGCGATCTCCACCAACGGCGTCATCACGCCCGGCACCACGAGTATCGCGTGGGCGCAGTTCGCCGGCGGAGGTGGCTCCTCCGGCCCGGGTGCGGGCCTGGTGCAGAACGGCGGCAACCTGGACGTGGTCGCCGCGGACGGCTCCATCGTCGTCAACCCGGACAGCATCACCGTGGGCCTGGTCCCGATCTCCAAGGGCGGCACCGGCGCGGCCACCGCCGCGGCGGCGCGGGCTGCGCTCGGCGTGGGCGGCACCTACTCGACGGACCTACCCGCCCTGTCGGCCGGCGTGTGGGCCAACATCACCCACGGGCTGAACACGGAGGACGTCGTCGAACCCACGTTCAAGGACACGACGACGAAGGAGTTCGTGCGGCTCGACTCCAAGGTCATCGACGCCAACACGGTCGCCGTACGCGCGGACATCCCCGTCAGCGCGGGCGCGGTGAGGGTCACGGTGAAGTCCTGATGCGCCACCTCGCCCCCGTCACCCTGGCCCAGCTCGCCACTGCGCCCAGCCCGCCTCCGGCCGGTCACGTCAGCCTCTACCCGGGCCAGGACGGCGCCCTACGCGCCCAGGAGTCCACTGGCGACATCGCACTCCTGGGGACCACCCGCCGGACGGTGATGACCGCCGATCAGGAGCTCACCGCTGCCTTGCCAGACTGGGCAGCGATCACCGGGCTGCAAGTGGCCGTGCCCGCGGGGGTCCACCGCCTACGCACCGTCGTGGACTTCATCAGCCGAAGCGGCGACACCCACTACACGAACGTGTCCCTCGATGGGCCCGCCGGCGGACGCTCCCTCAAGGCCGACATCTACGGCGTCCTCGGTGACGACGGCGCAACCTTCATCAACGATTACTGGTACCTCCCGCCGTGGGGCGTCTTCCTTCTTGGAGGTAGAGCGCCAGGGCTGCGGAAGCTGATCATTGACGCGCTGCTGTACCTGCCCACCGCTGGCGCCATGACCGTCCTGGGCAATGTGGAGCCACCCGAAGGTGAAACGACTACGGGCGACTTCACGGTCAAGGCGGGGTCGTTCGTGCAGGTGATGCCGTCCTGATCTGGGACGACCACGACCGGGATGATGCGCGTGCTCCCAGGCTCACGTGCAGATCACGCCGATGTGATCCTCCTGGCAGAGGGTCCTCACGCGAGCCTTGCAGCCGTGTACGGAGCGTGAGCTACAGGGTGGCAACAACCTGTTCGACCCTGTATGGCATCGCCCCATCCGCTCCATGAGAAGGAATAGGCTCAGGCGAGGATTTTGGGCTGCCGGGACGTTGGGGGAATGGGTGAGCAAGTCGTTCGTGCACCTGCATGTTCACACCGAGTACAGCATGCTGGACGGAGCGGCCAAGCTGAAGCCGCTGTTCAAAGAGGCTGAGCGGCTGGAGATGCCGGCGATCGCCATGAGCGATCACGGCAACATGTTCGGTGCGTACGAGTTTCAGAAGGTCGCGGCAGGCTCCCCGGTCAAACCGATCATCGGCATTGAAGCGTACGTGGCGCCCGCGTCGCGCTACCACAAGAAGCCCGTCTTCTGGGGTCCGCGGGCGGAGACCGGCGTAGCCGATGGAGAGGGCGGCAAGGACGTCTCCGGCGCCGGCCGGTACACCCACATGACCATGTGGGCCAAGGACGCGAACGGGCTGCGTAACCTGTTCCGATTGTCCTCCTTGGCGTCTTTCCAGGGCTACTACGGCAAGCCGCGCATGGACCAGGAACTGATCGCCGAGCACTCGGAAGGGATCATCGCCACCACAGGCTGCCCGTCCGGCGCTGTGCAGACGCGGTTGCGGCTCGGCCAGTACGACGAGGCCGTCAAGGCCGCCGGCGAGTACCAGGAGATTTTCGGCAAGGAGAACTACTTCCTCGAGCTCATGGACCACGGCATCGACATTGAGCGGGAGGTGCGTGCCGATCTGCTCAAGCTGGCCAAGCAGCTCAACATCCCGCTGCTGGTCACCAATGACTCCCACTACGTGACCGAGGACCAGGCCGACGCGCACGACAGCCTGCTGTGTGTCGGCGTGGGCAAGAACAAGGACGACCCGAACCGGTTCCGGTTCAACGGGTCCGGCTACTACCTCAAGACCGCCCAGGAGATGCGGGCGCTGTTCCCCGAGCTGCCGGAGGCGTGCGACAACACCCTGCTCGTCGCCGAGATGGTCGGCGACTACGGCGATGTGTTCGCTCAGGTGGACCGGATGCCGGACTACCCGGACGTGCCCGAGGGGGAGACACAGGAGTCCTGGCTGCGTAAGGAGTGCGAGGCCGGGCTGGCGATGCGGTACGGCACCCCGCTCCCTGCTGAGGTGATGGAGCGGTACGAGACCGAGATGAAGGTCATCGGCCCGATGGGGTTCTCCTCCTACTTCCTTGTCGTCGCCGACATCTGCAAGTACGCCCGCGACAACGGCATCGCGGTCGGGCCCGGCCGAGGATCAGCGACCGGCTCGATCGTGGCCTACGCGACCCGCATCACCGAGTTGGACCCGTTGGAGCATGGCCTGCTGTTCGAGCGGTTCCTCAACCCGGAGCGGATCAACCCGCCGGACGTTGACCTCGACTTCGACGACCGCCAGCGCGACCGCATGGTGAACTACGTCACCCAGAAGTACGGCGACACCTTCACCGCGCAGGTCAACACGTTCGGCACGATCAAGGCCAAGGCCGCCGTCAAGGACTCCAGCAGGATCCTCGGCTACCCGTTCGCGATGGGCGACAAGATCACCAAGGCGATGCCGCCGGACGTCATGGGCAAGGGTGTCCCCCTCGCGGACATGTTCAACGAGAGCCACCCCCGGTACAACGAAGGCACCGAGCTCCGCGGCCTGTATGAGAACGACCCCGACGTCAAGAAGGTCATCGACACCGGCCGCGGCATTGAAGGGCTGATCCGCGGCACCGGCGTGCACGCCGCCGCCGTCATTCTGTCCTCGACCCCGCTGCTGGACCTCATCCCCATGCACATGCGGGACAAGGACGGCGTGGTCATCACAGGATTCGACTACCCGTCCTGTGAAGAAATGGGTCTGGTCAAGATGGACTTCCTGGGGCTGCGGAACCTGGGCATCATCGACCACGCCATCAAGATCATCAAGCAGAACCGGGGCGTCGAACTCGACACCCTGACGATGCCGCTCGACGACACCAAGACCTACCAGCTCCTGGCCCGCGGTGACACGCTCGGGGTGTTCCAGCTCGACGGCGGTCCCATGCGGCAACTCCTCAAGCTGATGGAACCGACCCGGTTCGAGGACATCGCCGCCGTGCTCGCCCTGTACCGGCCAGGCCCGATGGCAGCCAACGCGCACACCAACTACGCCCACCGGAAGAACGCCCGCCAGGACATCGAGCCGATCCACCCGGAGCTCAAGGAAGCGCTCGAACCGATCCTCGGCCCCACCTTCCATCTGCTCGTCTACCAGGAGCAGATCATGGCCGTCGCCCGCGAACTGGCCGGCTACACCCTCGGCGGCGCCGACCTGCTGCGCCGTGCCATGGGCAAGAAGAAGAAGGAGATCCTGGACGCCGAGTTCGCCAACTTCCAGCAGGGCATGCGCGGCAACGGCTACAGCGACGAGTCGATCCAGGCGCTGTGGGACGTCATGCTGCCCTTCTCCGGGTACGCGTTCAACAAGTCCCACACCGCCGGATACGGCCTGGTCGCCTACTGGACCGCGTACCTGAAGGCCAACTACCCCGCCGAGTACATGGCCGCCCTGCTCACGTCGGTGGGTGACGACAAGGACAAGGCGGCCGTCTACCTGGCCGAGTGCCGCAAGATGGGCATCCAGGTGCTCCCCCCGGACGTCAACGACTCCCAGCTCGACTTCGTCGCGGTCGGAGACACCCAGGTCCGGTTCGGGATGGGCGCGGTCCGCAACGTCGGGGAGAACGTCGTCGAAGGGATCGTCAAGGCCCGTACCGAGAAGGGCCGCTACACCGACTTCAACGACTTCCTTGGCAAGGTGCCGCTCACCGCCTGCAACAAGCGGGTCATCGAATCACTGATCAAGGCGGGCGCGTACGACTCCCTCGAACATCCCCGCAAGGGCCTCCTCATGGTCCACGAGCAGGCCGTCGATTCCGTCATCGACATCAAGAAGAACGAGGCGCACGGCCAGGACTCGCTGTTCGGCGGGATGGACGACACAGACGACGACGCAGCGTTCACGATCGCCATCCCCGAAGGGGAGTGGGACAAGAAGACCAAGCTCGACTTCGAGCGGGAGATGCTCGGCCTGTACGTATCCGACCACCCGCTGGCTGGCACCGAACGCCTCCTGGCCAGGAACAGGGACACCACGATCGCCGACCTGCTGGACAGCGGCCGCGACGACCGCGGCGACGTCCAGGTGTCCGGCCTGGTCACCAAGGTGGACCGGCGGGTCAACAAGGCAGGCAACACGTGGGCCATCCTCACGGTCGAGGACATGGACGCCGCCGTCGAATGCCTGTTCTTCCCCCGCAACTACGAGCTGTACGGGCCGGAGTTGCGGCCGGACATCGTGGTGTCGGTGAAGGGCCAGATCAACAACCGGGACGGCGCCATCTCGGTCTTCGCGAACGAGATGGCCCTCATCGACGTGTCCGGCGTCAACAGCGAGTCCGGCGCCCCGATCACGCTCCTCCTACGGGAAGAACGCATCACTCCGACTCTGCTGGAGGAACTGCGTCAGGTGCTGAAGATGCACCAAGGCCGCGTACCGCTGCACGTCAACCTGCGGCGACCGGCGGGCAAGGTCATCGTGATGTCGCTACCAGAGTGGTCAGTCAACGCCGAACCGAGTTTTGCGGCCGACATCAAGGCGCTGCTCGGGCCGGAAGCGCTGTCACTGTGAACCGGCAGATCGAGGTCATCACCTCCGACGATGCGCCAGAGTGCCCCCGCTGCGGTCAAGAGGGGTTGCTGTACGCCCGCGTGCCGAACGGCTGGTACAACGCCGCCGGCGCGCGGGTGGAGGGCTACACCGGGGTTGTGCTGTGCCCGGCCTGCGACACGCAGGATCTGCATGCCGCCCCACTGATCACGTGGTTCCACGTCAACGGCGAGGCAAACGACGAGGACCAGGAGTTTGTGCGGTTGTTCATCGCGTGGGCGACCAACGTGTTCGTACCGATGCTGAATGAGCAGGCGCTGGAGGACGAGATCGAGCAGTGGCGGCGCGGCGAACTGTAGCCACAAGATAAGGGGCTGGCCCCCGCCGATCACCGCGGCGGGGGCCAGCCCTTTTTCATGAGCTGCCGATCGGCTACAGGACAGCCGTCGTCTCCGAGGTCAGCGCGAAGTTGTTCTGCACCGCCCCGCAGTTGTTCGAGTCGGACACGATCGCGCCCTGACTGGCCAGGGCGAGGTACTGCTGCACCTGGTCGGCGTCAACGGAGACGCCGAGACCGGGAGCGTTCAGGCCGAGACCGACATTGTTCGTTTCCATTCCTCTTCTCCTCCTTGGAGATCTGGGATCGGTTCACGAGCTACGTGATCGATGTGGCGACCACGACTGCGATGACTTCTCCTTTCTCAACGGGGACGATGGAACAGGTAAGCCAACCGGGGACGACGGCCAGGGAGCCGGCGGCCGGGGTGATGGTGAGCTGGCGGCCCCAGGGCAGGCCGGGCATGGCCGTCATGGCGCTTCCCGCGCGGGGGTCGAACACCGCGATGGTGCCGGCGTCCGGCTCCTTCGGTGGGACGACCCCGAGGAAGAACCAGGCGATGTAGTCGTTCGGTACGGCGAACATCGGCTTCTCGTAGCCGCCCCGCCAGATTTGGGCTTCCATCTCGACGTCGGCGACGTGCCGGCCGCGGGTGCCGCCGTCTGCTCCCCGCTCGGCGAGGGCGTTCATGTCGGCGACGAACGCCTGGCGGAGCGCGTCGATGTCGGAGACGGCTTCGCTCAGCGCCACTGGCGCGAACGGGCCGGGCGCGGTGTGGCCGTCCAACTCCAGGACGTTGTCGCTGACGATTCGCAGGTCATCCAGGTTGATCTGCCGGATGGTGGAGGCGGTTCCCCAGTGGCGGCCCACCACGCCCACGGTGGCGTGCTCGGTGCTGGCGGTCACGGCTTGCCTCCTGTCCGGTCGTATGAGGCGTTCCATGCGATGCAGATCCGCTGCCCGTCCGCGTACTGGTGGGTGGCTTGTACGGAGTGCGGCAGCCAGGAGGGGAACGCCACCAGCAGCCCGGGGCGCGGCTCGATCGACAGCACCCCCGGAGTGACGCCGCAGGCGATCGCCGCCGGCCGCGGGTCGAACATGTGGAGATTGCCGGAGGTGGCGCTGACGCCGCCGCACTCGATGTAGATCGTCCCGGAGTAGATGGAGTCGTGATGGGTGTGCAGCCGGTGGGAGCCGCCCGACCGGTAGACGACCGCCCACGCCTCAGCGATCACCGGATACTTGCTCTCGACCTCCGGGGCGCGTTCGGCCAGCACGTCGGCCGTCATCGCGGACACGGCGTCGCGGATCTGCGTACGCAGCCACGCCACCGCCCGATGATCCCACTTCAGGATGTCCATGCTGGACTTCTTGGTTCCGCCGCCGGCGAGCCCGAACGTGTGCGCGGCCGCGTCGTGGTCTTCGGCGTCCAGGATGAGGTCACGCAGCTCGCTGATCATCTCCCGAGCTTGTGCTCCGCCGTCCGGGGTGTCCGGGTCGGCGAGCCCCGCCTGGTAGATGGGCGTCTCCCAGGCGGTCATCACGACGGCCTGGGGACGTGTCGCCGTCTGTGTCATAGGGCCTCCTTGAGCCGTTGGACGAGTGCTCGCCCGGCGTCGGTCAAGTCGTCGTCGATGCCGTCGAGCAGGGACAGGCATCCGCGGCCGTAGTCGATCAGGTAGCGGATGTGGCCGGCGGCGATCTGGGGGGCGGCGTCGGCCGGGTCGATCCGGTGCAGGCGCCCCAGCGCGGCCGCGACGTGCGCGGCGCCCAGGACCTCGCTGGGGGTGCGGTCCGCGGTCCCCGAGGGCAGGATGAGCTGTTCGGCGCCTTCCCGGGCCAGCCGCCACACCTCTTGAATCATGTAGAGCCACTGGTGGCACAGTTCGTGCGTCACCTGTTCGCGCAACTCGCGGTAGCGGGCGAATGCCACCTTTGCGAGCAGGATGTGCTGGGGCCAGTCCCGGCAGGACGCCGAGATCGCCCCGTCATCGGTGTCCAGCAGGAGGAACCGCACCGGGAGCCGTACGAGAGGGCTCCACGCCGGCACCGTCTCCGCCAGGTCGTCGAGCACGTAAGTGATGTCGGCCTGCCTGTCGCGGGAGAGCGCCAGGCCGGGGATCAGGGGGGCCGGGTCTTCCTGTACCAGCAGGGCGCGGCCCGGGTCGAGCCAGGTGCCGGCCTGGGCCGGGGCCACACCGTCCAGGCCGAGTTCGTTCGCGCGGACCTGGCGTACCGCCGCGACGGCCGCCAGGAGCTGGCCGAAGTCGAACTTGTCGTCCAGGAACGGCATCCCGGCCAGCGTGCTGATGGGATCTTTCAGGGTCTCTTTCACGGGTTCGTCACTGCCTTGGCCGTCAGGTGGTGGGTGAGCAGTTGCGGGTGGCTGATGAGCGGGTCCGGGTCTTCTCCGATCGCGAGGATGCCGACGCCGGCGCGGCGCCCGGTCTGCAAGCACGGCAGCGGCCACGCGGCGTGCGGGTCCGGCGTGAAGTACACGTTCGGAGGGTTCTCCATGCGGGCGAGCACCTGCGGCCCGCACACCAGCCCGTTGTAGGTGTCGAAGCCGAACCGCTGATGGCCCACGTCGAAGTCGTGGATCATGACCACGCCGCAGCTGATGGCGGCCAGCTCGCGCTCCAGCGGCCAGCTCTCCGCCCAGTGGGCGTCCAGGAAGAGCAGCGGCCGCTGGTAGGTCCGGCTGGCCTCCTCGACCAGGAGCGGCGAGTCCCTCCAGCTCACGTCCGCGTTGGGCAGCTCGGCGACGCGGTGCCGGGTGAAGTCGGCGTGCTGCTGCACGACGTCGCAGGTGCGGACGGGCATGTTCGGGTAGCGGCGGGCCAGGTATTCGGTGGTGTCGCCCAGGAAGCATCCCGTCTCTACGATCGCGTCGCAGGAGAAGTCGGAGAGCAGGTCGTCCACGAGCAGTGCGGTGTGGATGTCGAACCCGAACGGGCCGCCGCCGTCCGACAAACCTGCCTGGCCGGCCCGTACGGTGGTGTAGAAGACCTGGAGCGTGAGCTCTACCTGAGCCTTCTGCCAGCCTGTGAGCTGGTCCCATGGGGGAACGGGCATACGTCACTCCCGGGGGTTCGATGGAAGGTGATCGCCCACCCTCCGCAGGGGGCGAGCGGGCATCCCCCCGGCGCCGCATACGAGCAGCGCGGAGGAAGCGCGAACAGGGGGTCGCCGACGTTGACCGTGTCGGCCGGCGAGGGGGACGGGACCGTGCTGTGCCGCACGTTGCCTCCTCGCCCCATAGCGGAGCTGATGCGCCGCCTCAGTTCATCAAAGACTCCTGGGCGGCGCCTGGATATGGGCCGCTGGTGCAGGGGTTCGCTTACCGCGTCCGGGGGCCACCACGGGTTTCCCATGACGAGGAAGATGAGGTCCATCCGGGGCTCCTCTCACATCGCGTACGTGCGGGGCCGGGCCGTCAGGTGGGTGCCGTGATAGGCGCGAAGGCGTGTCTCCTGTCCGCGGAGCACGTAGAGGAGCGAAGAGTAGTCCGGCTGCTGGATGACCTCCCTGACCCCGTCGGCTCTCATGTTTGAGGTGACCTCCACCAACAGCGTTGCCTGCCAGCACTCCCGCCCGGACTTGTCCTTGCCTCGGACGAACTCCCAGGCCGGGTAGGTTCGGCGGAGACCCGAGAGCCGCAGGTGAGCAACTGTTGTCGCCTTCATTGATGATCACCCTGTTGTGCTGTGGTTCGTTGTCTTCCGGTCGGTGGGCAGGCCGTGGGATGGCGGCGTGGAGGACGCCGTCCCACGGCCTTTCGTCTCATGACCTGGCCCCGTTTGCGGAGCCGTAGAGCGGGGCGCGCGTTCGCCATTGCGCCTGTACGGCAGCGCCCATCTTGGCCACCAACTGACTGGGGTGAACGGCGTCGATCACGATGCCGCCCGGCGCGCAAGGGCCCTTGTAGAAGGCGGTGAGGGATCGCCTGTGGGGCGAGTACATGAGTACCCAGTCGGGGAAGCGTCTCTGGTGCTCGCGAACGTATGCCCTGCCACTGTGGTCGGCAGCGATGTCGCTGTCCCTGATCATGAGGATCTCCTGGGCTTATGGGAGGGCGGAGGACCTGCGCATGTGAACGAGGGGCGCAGGGCTCCTCCGCTCTCCCTTTTTCACCGGCCGGGGCGCATGGACTGGCAAGACAACATGCGCCGGGCCGGGAGCTTCCATGGCACCTCGCGCCCTGGCAGAGCTGCGTTCCTGCCAGGGCGCGAGGCATATGGCGACGCGGACCGTGGCGGTGCGGATCGGTGGGCGCGCCGTGGCTCGCAATCGGCGGGGCGGCTCATCTCCGCCTCGCCGATCGTGCTTACTGCGGGCATGGAGGTGCTCGCCAGCGTCACATCGGCGGCGGACGTCTGCCATGCCCTGGCTCATCAGATGGCCTTCACCGTGGCGTTGCGGGCAGGACCGGGGCGAGCGCGGCGATCGCCGCCCAGAGGTGCGGCCCCGTCTTATCGACGTTCACCACATCGTCAGGGTGAGCGGGCAGCAGCTCATAGGTTCGGTGCAGCCCGGTGAGGGGGCGCAGGCGGGAGTCCTTCATCAGCGCGCGGAGTTGCATGCCGGAGCGCAGGTCCAGGGGGCCGACGTGGCGCTCGTAGAGGTCTCGGGCTTTGGCTGTCGAGGTTTCTGGTGCGCCGTCGCCGGTGGCGCAGGTGAGTGCGATCACGCTGCCGGGTGCCAGCTTCCTGCCCAGGTTCCACAGCATGTGCTTGGCGGCCTCGTCGTCGAGGTGGTGCAGCAGTCCGCCGGCGAGGACTCCGACCTCCTGGTCCGGATCGATCACGGTCAGGAGCTTGGGGTGCGACAGGAGGTGGCCGACGTCGCGGACGTCCGCGTCCACTGTGGTCACGTTCGGCTGGAGCTGGGTGGCGCGCAGCATGTGGGAGATGACCGTGGGGTCGGCGTCCACGTAGGCGAAGCTGGCGTCCTGGACGACCTCGTGCACGTTCTGGTCGTCGGGGGAGCCATCTGCGGGGTAGCCGCATCCCAGGTCGATGAACTGGCGTATGCCACTGTCTGCCAGATATGCCGCCGCTCGCCGGATGAAGCGGCGGCTCTCCTGCATGGCCTTGCCCAGCCCGGGGAGGCATTCCAGCAGGCCCTGCGCCAATTCCTGCTCGCGGCCGTAGTGCTCGCGGCCGCCGAGCAGCGCGTTGTATACCCGGCTGGGCGCGTACATCGGCGGCGCGTATGCCGCTCCGGACGTGCCGGTACTCATCAGGAGCCCTCGCGTTGTGTCGGAGTGGAGCGGCGGCTGCACGTCCCACCGATTACGTGCAGTCACCAAGCCAACATGCGTGCCACCGACACATCGACATCCGCCAACGAGGAGGCTTACTGCGTCGCCTCAACCGGAGAAGTCCGACGTGTAAGTGAGCACGCCTCCACTCTCACCGCGAAGCGCGCAGATCACAGGTAGTCTCCCTACCCCCTTGTCGAGGGGTAGGGTTCCTACCCCTCCCCTAGCTGGCTGCGGGGAGCTGAAGCTTGTGGGCTAGATCGCGTGCGTCGTCGCGGACCGTTGCGCCTCCACTCGCCGACAGCTCCATCAGGGCAGAACGGGTGAAGAGGTTGTACGCGATCGTATCGGGCGCGATCTCGTGCGCCTTGTTCAGGAGGTGCACGGTCGCCACTGGCTGATTCTGGAGATGGTAGGCGCGGGCGATCTCGATGGTGTGGAAGGACCGGCGGGTCGCAGATGGCATGGGCGCGAGGGCGACTCGCTCGGCCTGGCGGACCGCCTCGGACGCGATCGTCAGGTCGGCATACATGGTGATCGCGTACGCATCCACCATGGTCTGCCCGAACAGCAGCCATGGATGGTGACCGTCGATTCGCTGGGCCGCGTCGTAGGCCAGATCCCAATGGTGCTCGGCGTCTCCGCGGCGACCAGTCTTCGCGTGCGACAGGGCGATCGCCAGGTGCATGAGTCCCCACAGGCTGCGATCGTCGTCGCTGTTCTCGGGGCGGAGCAGCTTGGTGGCTTGGTGCGCGAGCTCGATGCGGGCTTCGGCGTTGATGGCGGCGTCCCTGAAGACGTGGTTCACGTACCAGGCGGCGGCGGCCATGGCATGCGGGTCGTCAGCGTCCTGGGCGGCGTGCATGGCCCGATCGCCGGTCAGCATCACCAGGTCGTGCATGGGCTGGAAGCTGAAATAGAGCTGGGCGAGATGGTACACCTGGGCCAGCGATGACAGTGCGCGGCGACGGTCGCGGCCGTCCAGGAGTTTGGCGGAAGTACGCGCGTCCTCAAGCAGGCGGGGCAGGACGGCGGCGATGGCAGTGCGGTGCTGGGGGGAGCCGTGCCACACCATCCACGCCTGAGCTACGGTGGCCGCGAGGGCGTCGGCAGACACCGGCTCACGGTCTTCGAAGATGATGGGGTGGCTGGCGAGTACGTGGCCGATCCGCTCAGCCTGTTCATGCTGGCGCTTGCCGAAGGTGGCAGTGGTGAGCTTCTGCTCGCCGGTCAGGTCCGCGAGGTTCTCCACCCCGAGCAGCTCGGCCAGGCGGACGAGCATGAGCATGCGTGGCATGAGGATTTTGCCGGTCTCCAGAGCCTTGACCCACTCCTCTGAGCGGCCGCACAGCTCACCCAGCACGCGGCGGCTCATGCCGGCGCGATCCCGGTAGTAGCGGAGGCGTTCTTTGAAACCTGTGGGCGTGTTACCGTCGGCCATAGCCCTGCTCCTCTACCCTGCGAACTCGACAATTCTCAGGCTAGGCGTGCAGGGCTCACCCATGTCTAGGGTTAGGACCGAAATCCCTTCGCCCATAGGGATTTCGGTGCGTTGCCGGCGGCTGGTCAGTCCTCGGTCTGGTCGGGCCCGTACCGCTTGTCGTACTGCTCGACCACCTTGCGCGCGCACCACCAGGCGACCGGCAACGCTCCGCCTCCCAGGTAGAGGCTGAGCTTGTCGGCCTGGTCCTCGTGCGCGGAGATGATCCCGTACATGGCGATGAAGGCCACCATGAACACCTGGAAGCGGATCAGCAGGAGCTTCTGCGCGTGGGTCAGCCCAGACGGGGCCAGCGCCTGGTCTTTCGTCAGGTACGCCTCGTAGGCGAGCGGCCTGATGGTCTCGAACGCCTCGTAACGTTGAACGGCTTCATCGAATCCCCTGATGAAGGCGCGCCGCACCGTTTCCGGGAGGCCCTCGTCGGCCAGAGCCTGTCGTAGAAAGTGCATGGCGGGGCCAGTCTCACTCAGATCTGGAAAGAGCTCGGTGAGAGCCTTCTCCCACGCGACGTTCGGGAGATGCTTGGCGGTAGTCATGCTTCAAGAGTAGGTAACGTCACCGACGCTTCATGGTGCAGCGAAATCGGGCAGCGGACAGGTTGCCGAGCCCTGCGGTTGGTCGAGATGTCCCCCGTGCTCAGTCGCCGGCGTCGTTGTCTGGGCCGTATTTCTTGTCGTACGCCCGGCCGACCTGGCTGGCGCACCACAAGGCCATTGGAACGGCTCCGCCCCCGGTGTAGAGGGTGACCCTGTCCGCCTCGTCCTCGTGGGCGGAGAAGACGCCGTACAGGGCGAAGAACACCACCAGGAAGACCTGAAGGCGGAGCAGCAGGAGCTTCTGCTTGTGGCTCAGCCCCGCGATCGGGAGTTTCTCCACCGTGAGCGTGTCCTCCGCGTGCCCCTCGTCGGTGAGGATGCGCACGGTTGGCGTGTAGACCGTGGCCTTGGCCTCCACGGTCGCGGTGACCACGAGGGAGGCGGAGCCGGTCACGGTCGTGGCGCCGTGCGCGGACAGCGGCAGAACGGGAGGCACCGCATCAACGTGGTTGGCGAGCGCGTCCAGGATGTCGCTGGCGGCGCGCAATGCGGTGGCACGGTCAATCCGGCCGTGCGCCAGGCGGTTGCGGACATCGCGGATAGCGTCAGTGAACGCGTCGCGGGCCCGCTGCTCGGCAGGGCTCGCCGGCGGCGGCAGCAGAAATGCGAGCAGCCTCTCGAACGCGCTGTCGGGCTTGGCGGTAGTCATGGCGGAACATTAGCCGCAGAAACCGGCCAAGCCGAGTCTGCAAGTTTGGATCAACGGTTTGCAACGATCCGCGACACGCCGTTTCGGATGTGGCGTATGCAAACATGGGTGCGCAATGATGCTCCGCATGGCTGCTATCGCTGGACGCACACGACGCCCCGACTCGGACGGCGTCTTCGCATCGCTCGGTGGTCGCGTCAGCCCCAAGGTGCACAAACTCGCATGGGACGGCGCGGCTCGGGATCGCGTGTCCATCGCGCTCTACCTGGAGCGGCTGGTGGAAGCCGACCCGTTGACCCGCCGTCCTGCTCTCGGGTCGGTGCCGCGGCGTGCCCGCATCCCCGCAGGGGACGAGATCATGCTGTCGGGGCGCGTCCGGCCGGAAGTGAAGACAGCGGCGAAGAAGGGCGCCCGCGCCCGCCAGGTGCCGATCTGGCGCTACCTGGAAATCCTGGTCGAAACCGCCGAAGGCAGCCAGGAGAACGCCGAGCTGGTCGTCCCCGCGCGGCCCGAGATGCTCGACCTTGACTTGATGAGCGCCTGATGCGCCGCACGCGCCAGGCCGAAGGGAGCTACTGACCGCCTAGGAGGGCGGATAACTCCATAGAACGCCATGAGGGCCTCCGCGCCGTTCTACCGCCAAGCAGATTGCGCGAAGACCCTCAGATAGGCCACCGGATCCCGGCGGGCTTTCGCATGCCTGGAGCCGGTCAACCAGAAGCTGGTGACCACGATAGACGATGGCCGCCCAGCTCTGCCAGTCATGCCCGAAAGCGGCGTGTTGCTTTCGGGCGATTCCGGCACGGCTGGTTCGCACAACCTCATACCCGCCCCACGTGGGGCTGAACCGGGACATGCCGTCCTGACGGCGGCCGCGACCTGGGCATTGTGTGCGCCGCGGATGGGTGCGCGCGGCCGCGTCCGCATTGCCAAGAGCGGCAAGAAGGCCGCTGCCGGGTTCGCCGGCCGCCACGAGCTGCCGCTCACCGTGCGGCTGCCAGCGCAGACCGCCGCGCTGTACGTCTACGAGTACGGCATGACGGACATGCTGCACATCGACAGCGACCCGGGCTTGGCTGCGCGGCGCGGCGCGAGCGATCCGCTCGCCGTGGTGGAGGAGGAGATCGCCGACTTCGCCGCGTTGCTCGCGGTGTGCGGTGGGGAATCCTTCACCGATCTCTCCCCCATCTCCGGTGGCCGGCACCTGTACGCGAAATGGGCGAAGAAGATCCCGTACGGGGAGATGCGGCGCATCGCCCAGGCGCTCGCTCGCCGCTACATCAGCTTCGACCCGGGACCGATGCTTGGCATCACGGACGGGCTGATCGTCCCCCCCGGCGCGTGGGTCGGCGGCGGCCGCTTTCGTGAGCTCGCCGACGATCCCGCGTACGTCGACTGGGTGCTCGACCACCCGAACGGCGCCGCTGTGTGGGAGGCGTTGACGGACGCGCTGGCTCCCGAGCTGGAGGACCTTGAACAGGCCACCCCATCCGCTCCCCCGGCCCCGCTGGTCCGCTCGGGTTCGTGCGACCACCCGCAAAGTAGCTCCGCGGTGGCCGCGGGGTGGGCGGTCGTCGATGAGGACGGCGCCCGCACGTGGCGGCGGCCCGGCGGCGTGATCCCCGCGCTCTCCCCCCGCATGGAGTCGGTTGCCCGCACTGGCAGCTACCCGGCCGGTGTCGGCCCTGGCCGCTATCGGTCGGACAGCGAGGCCCGGCAGGCGGTCGTTGCTGGCGCGTTCTCGTGCGGGTGGAGGCTGGCCGACGTCGCAGAACGGATCCGCTCCGGTCACTGGCCCGGCCTCGCTGGTTTCTATGCCCGGTACAGCAACCGGCAGCGTGCTCAGGCGCTGAAAGCGGACTGGGACAAAGCAGCAGCCTGGATTCTCGAACGGGAGTCCGGACGTGAGATCCACACAAGGGAGAGAACACACCGGGGGGGTTGGCAGGTGTCTGTGGAGGGGGTGCCGGTCGCGGTGAAAGCTCCGACCTCTCCCCACGCTTCCAGTATTCGGGAAGATGCGCTCCGGCAGACTCGCCGCTGGAACTCTGCTTTCCGCTCGGCCGAACGCTACCGGTGGCCTGGGCCGGCAGGGATCACCAAACGCCGGATCTTGCGCGCGATGCTCAAGGCCGCCCAACTGAAGGGCAGCATGGTGGTCGCGTTCGGGGTGCGGGAGCTTGGGCTGCTCGCAGGTCTCGACCACTCGACCGTCGCGAAAGGGCTACGGGAGCTGCGGGACGAGCGAGGCCCGTTCATCGACCTGGTGGCCGAGCACCACGGCGACCACCCCGACACTTACCAGCTGATCATCCCGGTCGAGTACGCCGAAGCGGCCGCTTGGCGGCGCTGGCAGCCCGGCCGACTCGGTGGCATCCACCCAGTGTTTCGGGAGTTGGGCGGGCCGGCCGCGCTCATCTACGAGCAGCTCACCGACACGCCCATCCGCAGCATGGACGTGCCCGGCCTGGTCGGTGTGTCCGACACGGCCGCCAAGACCGCGCTGGCAGCGCTCGCCGGGGAAGGGCTGGCGGAGCGCGGCCCGGGTGGGTGGGTGCGCGGCCCGGCCGACCCGTACGACGTGGCGGAGCGGCTGGACGTGTACGAGAGGGTGGCCGCCGTCGTCGCCCGCTACCGGACAGAGCGCGCCGACTGGCGAACGTTCCTGGGCATCGTCGAGGCGAACTTTGCGCCCGAGTTCGACCCCGAGGACCGATCGATCCCAGCCGAGGAGCGGGCGGCGCTCGGGCCGCCGCCATGGATGGAATCCGAGCCGCACGGCCCGCCCGCGCTGGTGACCGTGTCCTGAACCGGGCAGGGGCTGCTCAGGCGACCTTCGGCGGCGCCGGCACCTTGCGCAGCATGCCCGCCCGGTACATCTCCTCGACCACGGCGCGGACGATCTCCTCCCGGGTGCTGATCTCCGGGAGCTGGTTGGCGGCGTGCTCGCCGACCTCGAGCGCGCGGGCGAACGCGGGCGCGTCCTGCCGGGTGGGGGTGAGCTGGCGTCGGGGCTCGCCGCGGTGGCGGGCGGGCTGGATCGGCACGCCCGTGCGGGGGTCGTCGGCGAGTGGCCGCCCGCAGTTGCGGCATTCGTAGTTGCCGTCTTCGCACCAGATGACCGCGTTGCTGCATCGCTGCCGCTTGTCCACGCCGTCACCCCTCTTCTAAACAGGCTGTGGTATTCCGCTCTTTTGTCGATTGTGCGGGCCCCTGCCTGGCGGAGTCAACACCGTTGCGGCTGCTGATCATGGCGGCGAGACGTTAGCCCCCGGACGTGCTTCCCTGCGCCGTCATGGACCGCAGCACCGCGAGGGACGTGTCCCCGCCCCCGGCTGGCCGCTTAAATAAGTCTCCTGTACTATTTGAAGTATCCGGCATGAATTGCGGCCCTGTCGGGTGTTGTCCCAGGAAGGACCCCCATGCCACCCACCAAGCATGAACACACGCTGGACGAGCTACGCGCGGACGGCTCCATCTACGCCATGCGCGTCGTCGCCGACGCGCTCACCTACGCCGTACACCGACGCGACCCCTCCGCCGCCGAAATCCTCGCCGACCTGTCCACGGACGAACTGCACCGACTGTGCATCGCCCTGGCAGACCTCCGCCCCTGGTCGCAGTTCAACGACGGGCTCATCGACGAGATCGCCATCCAGCGCGCCATCGACGGACACAAGGTCAAGCTGCGCGAAGTCGAACAGGTCGCGATCGCCAAGCGGTTCATCAACGAAGGCCGGACACGTAACAAGTTCGCCGAGCTGCTCCGCATCTCAGGCAAGCACGCCATCCACCTGTGGAACCAGGCGCAAGGACTGCTCGCCTACGAACGCCACCACGACACCGTCACCAGCCGCCGCGAGCGCACCGTCCCGGGCAGGGCCGCATGACCGCGCCCCTGCCTCCCGAATGGCTCGCCCTCGACCCACACCCCGGCGGCCCGCACTGGGCCGCCTGCGAGCGCACCCATCCCGGGTGTGCGTGGAAGGCCGGCGTCCGGCACGGCCACGAGGTGGCCGCTCATTTCATCCTCGACCTGATCCGGCCCGGCGACCCCGGCGAGCGGATCCGCGCGCTCACCGAAGCCGCACGCCTGGTGTGGCGACTCGCTGGCCCCGACCTGAACGGAGCCCCCGTGCCGCACACCCCCGACATCGCCGCGCTGGAGGCGGAGGCCGCGAAGCTCGCCGCCGCCGAAGCGCGCGACGCCGCCGACGAGGCGACCGACCGGGCGGCGCTGACCGGCTCCGCCACGGACGATGCCGCACACCTGTGACCGCCATCCCCCCCGGCCGGGGGCTCCGGCCACCCCGAACTCGCTTTCAGGAGGAACCCATGCGTATCCGTCTCGGCCTGCCCGCGGCCGCTGCTCTCGTACTTACTACCGGATTCGTGGTGGCCTGCTCGGACGAGCAGCCCGCGTGCGCGTCCGTACGCGAGCAGCCCGCCGCGGTGGCCACGGGCGCCCCGGCCCGCACCAACACCAGTACGAACACGGGCACTCAGCAGCGCAGCGTGCCGAACACGCGGACGTTGCCCACGGCCCAGCCGTACAAGCCGTCGACCAGCAGGCCGCTGATCCGCCAGCAGCCGAAGGTCACCTACCGGACCGGCACGGACCACCAGCAGTACCGCCACTTCGACGGCTTCCCCGGCTGGTACCCGGTCGGTGTCTGGCCGTATGGCTACGCCGACCAGTACGGCTGTGCCGTCGTCTCCGGCCAGGAGGGCGACGGCATCGACGACCTCGACGACCTGATCGACGGCGACTAACTCGCCAGCCCGACTCATCCCCCGACTGTGGAGCCCTCCATGCCCGACCTGAACCCTCCGGCCGTCGACCTGTTCGAGCAGCTCACCACCGCGCTCGGCACGCTGATCGAGCACGTGCGCGGTGACGCCGCATGCCGCGACGGCTGCATCTCCCATATGACGCCGCAGAACAGCAGCTCCGACTGCCCCGCCTACGACAACGCCGTCACCCTCCTGGAGCAGACCCGCCGCCGCCGGACGCTGATCGTGCTCGACACGGTCGCTGCACCTATCGCCGGAGTGGAGAACATCAAGATCCCCCGTGGCGAGGTCGGCATCGACCTCGAAAGTAGCCGTGTCGTCCTCTGGTCCAAGGACCCAGTGCCGAGCTACACAGGGGCGGAAGCCATCGAGGTCGGCACGGTGCTCGTCGCCGCCGGACGGGAAGCCGCCCGCCAGCCCGACCCTGACGAGGTGGATCTGCTCGCGCGGACCATGGCCGACTACGGGGACAGCAACCTTGTCGAGCTCGCCCGCCACCTCCTCAAATCCGGCTACCAGCGGGTCGACAGCGATGACTGAGCAGCCCGCGACCCCCCTCACGTGCGCCACCTGCCGGGAAGCGCAGGCCGCGCACCTGCTCGTGTTCGACGGCGTCCCGGTCGGGCTGTTCTGCCCGGCGTGCGGCGACCAGATCGTCACCTCCCTCACCGAGCACCCCGGCCCGCCCGGCAGCCAGATCGCCGTGTACCGGTTCGCGCTCCACCTGATCCCCAACCTGCCTGAGCGTGAGCAGTCGACGCCCGAAAGGAACCGCACATGAGGAAGTCGTTCATCGTCGACATCGCGGTGGCGCTCGTTGGGCTGTCCGCAGGCTTCTGGTTCAGCTGGTACGCGATGGAGACGGGCAACGGCAAGGTGCTGCTCGCGGTGTTCGCTTTCCTGGCCCTGGGGCTGGCGGACCTGGTCCGCCGGTGGTGGAAGGCATCCCGGTAGCTGGACGGGCGGCTCGCTCAAAGAACCGGGCCCGCGCGGTGATGCCGGAGCAACCCCGTCACCGCGCGGGCCCTTCCAACATCCCGGAGGCCGAGATGGCGAACCTGCTGGACGCGATGACCGACCGCCTGAACCGCATGCCGGAGGAGGCGCAGAAGAAGCTGATCAGGACCATGACGGAGGCCACGCTCCGCGACTTGCACATCAAACCGCGCGCCAAGGCGCTCGGCTGGCTCCTCTACTGGACGTGGAACAGCAGGAACTCCCCCGCCGGGTTCCCCGACATCATCCTGCTGCACCCGGTCACCGGCGCCCTGGTCGTGCGCGAGCTGAAGATGTACGGGAAGAAGCCCCGGTCGGAGCAGCAGGCATGGCT
Source organism: Nonomuraea sp. NPDC005650 (assembly GCF_040605375.1). Classification (NCBI taxonomy): domain Bacteria; kingdom Bacillati; phylum Actinomycetota; class Actinomycetes; order Streptosporangiales; family Streptosporangiaceae; genus Nonomuraea; species Nonomuraea sp. NPDC005650. The sequence goes on along the minus strand of NZ_JBEXCR010000038.1, from coordinate 92,991 downwards.
GGACGCCTACGTCCTGGCCGGGGTCGACGCGGGGGTGTGGACGCCTGAGCACCTGTTCAACGGCGAGATCGACCGCGTGATGATCGGGGGCGCACGCCGACCGCCGGGTACTCGATAAATCCGCGCGCGGCGGGCACTCTGCCCGCCCTACGCTTGTTTCATGTCTACCGCCGCTGACTCCCCCTGGCGTCCCCTGCGCGAGCGACTGGCCGGAATGACGGGCGAGCGAGCTCTCGTGGAGAGCGTGCCTGAGTACATGGCCTGGCCGCTGAGCAAGTGGCTCATCCGCGCCATACAACATGAAGAAGGCCCGCTCGACCTGGCGACGCTTGTGCAGCTACGACTCCGCCGCGCTAGCGGCATCGGCTGGGACGGGAACGGCCGCCCTTACGTGATGCTCCAAGGAGACGAGCTGCTGGAGGCGATCGACGCCGCCCTGGACATCTACAGCTTCCTCGCCGCGACGGAGGTCCGCAGCCGCACTTTTGAGCACCAGTGGTGGGGCCGCTTGCTGAAAGAATTGCAGTCGATGCTGGAGCATGGCGGCTCAGCGTGGAAGCTGAACGACGACTTCAACGGGCTGACCCGCCGCGTGGACGAGACCGTTTCGGGGGCCGCTCAGGCGACGATGCAGGCGGCACCCGAGGACGCGGCCAGCCATCTGAGGAGGGCTTGGGATGCCACGTACGGGTTCAATCCGGATCCGACGAAGGCGTACAGCGAGGCGGTCAAGGCGGTGGAGGCCGTCGTGGTCCCTGTGACGATCCCCAACGATCGGGTGGCCACGCTCGGGAAGGCGATCGCGCACATCAAGAGCACCGCGGCGAAGTGGAGCATCGCGATCGACCAGGCGGGCACGCCCGCGCCGGCAGATGCGCTGCTCGCCATGCTCGGGCTAGTGTGGCATGGGCAGAGCGACCGGCACGCGGGCCCGAATACGGCCCCGGTCACGCTGGAGTCGGCGCAGACCGCGTTGCACGCGGCGGTGACGCTGGTGCAGTGGTTCACGTCCGGCGCCGTAAAGAAGTCGCCCTGACTTGCCCGGCGGGAATAGGCAACCAGATAAATCGACTGTACTATCAGAGCGTAGGAGCCTTATTGGGGCCCCTACGCTCCTTGCTTTGCAGGAGGTCTGATTCCAGGAAGGTTGCCCCCGATGAACGCTGCTGTTGACGAAGACCGGAAGCTTGACGAGGCTGCCGCCCAGATCCGGGCGGCGCACGAACGCGCCACCACCCTGTGGAAGTCCACCAAGGACGAGTCGCACCCGCGAAACTTGGCCGGCCTGGCGCTCGTGCTCCTGCACGAGCGCGACACGACCGAGACGTGGAAGCAGATGGACATCTCCCGCACGATGGGCGATCAGGAGCTGCTGCCCGGCGCCCCCTCCGATAAGGAGGTGTTGAGGCGCGACTGGTCGGACCCGGCGCACTGCGACCAGGTGATCGCGGAGAAGAAGACCAGGCTCAAGCGGATCAGGGACAATCACGGGGAGGCCTTGAAGGAGCGCCGTGAGGGCGTGGCCCGGCTCGCGATCGGCAAGGTGACCGGCGAGCCTGTCCCGCACGCGGTGATCGCCCGCAAGACTGGCCTGTCGCTGCAGCAGATCGCCGCCGACCTGAAGGCGTCACGGCAGGGCATCCCCGACCTGGCGGACATGCTGGACGTGCCCGAGGCGCGCGTACGCGCCACACTTGACCGGGCGCGCGAGGCTGGGATCGACCTCCCGCCCCACGACACGGAGCCGCTGCTGTTCGACCCGGTCGCGTTCCGCGCGTGGTGGGACGAGCGCCGGTTCGGCTGGCAGACCGCGGACCAGCACGCCGAGGACATGGGCGCCGACCGGGAGGGGGTGGCCGAGCTGCTGGAGGTGGCTGAGGAGATCGGCGACCTGCCCGAGCACGACGACGAGGACGGAGAGCGGCAGTTCGAGCCGGAGGCGTTCCGCACCTGGTGGGCCGGCCGTGTTCGCGACATGGAGCAGATCGCAGAGGGGTGGGCTGGCGCGACCGCTCTTGCGTACAAGGTGCGCATGCCGGTCGCGATCCTCCTCACCCGTCTGAGCGAGGCGAAGAAGGCCCGCCGCCTGCCCGAGCATCGGAGAGCCCCGCGCGGCCGCCGCTACAACGTGGAGGCAGCGCTGGAGTTCCTCGCCCAACGCGCCCAGCCCGAGGATCCGAGGGTCAGCCCCGTGTCTGAACTGGCCGCGCTGGTCGACGAGTCGGATCACGTCGTCAGTGCATGGTTGCGCGAAGCCGAGCAGCGCGGCATCCCCCTCCCCGATTACACAGAGGGAACGCGGTGGCGCCGCTACGACCGGGAGCAGTTCCCCACCTGGTGGGCGGAGACACGAGAGCGCACGTGGGATGGCGCACTGGCGACGCTGCCGGAACTGGCCCGCCTGCTGGACGTGCCCGAGGAGGAGATGCAGCACGGGCTAAAGACGGCTGAACGTTTGAAGGTGGTTATGCCTCCGGGCGAGACCACCCGCAAGCACGGTCACCAGTTCGCGGTGGACAAGTTCCGGATCTGGTGGCCGGCCTGGCAGGCGGCCATGTCCGCCGGCGAGATGCGGTTCGCGGCGCTGTCGGGTCTGGCCGACACGATCGGACTGGACAGAGAGAAGGCCAAAAGGCAGGTGAAGGCCGCGCTGGAACGCGGCCGCGTGCTGCCGCCGCACCAGGTCGACGCTCGCGGCCACCGCCAGTTCGAGGTGTCGGCCTACCAGGCGTGGCGGCGCATCGTCGAAAGCTGACCCTCTGTCCTGTTTCGGCCCCGGGTGGACGTTAACCGCCCGGGGCCGAACTATGCCCGCCGGGGGATCTTCCGGGGGGTACAGGGGTGTTGGCGCCTGCGCAGGCAGGGGCGGGCGACCGAAAGTCCATGGTCGCGCGCCGGATGTTCTACGACCTGATGGAGCTGCCGGTCGAGGACCGGCGGACGCTCGTGTGGGGGCTGTCGCCGGCGGAGGCGCGGCACGTGTACGCGGCCGCGTACGAGGTGGCCGGCACGTCGTATCACCTGTGGGTGGACGACCCGGTGGGGTTCGTCGAGCAGGTGCTGGGCGCCGTCGTCTGGAGCGTGCCGCGCCGGTTCATGACGGCGTTGACCAGGCATAAGCAGGTCGCCGTACCGAGCTGCTTTGGTTCCTCGAAGACGTTTTCTTGCGGACAGCTCGTGCTGTGGGCGTCTCTCGTGCATCCGGTTGGCACGAACACCGTGGTGACGCTCGCCCCTCTGTGGCGGCAGGTCGCCCGCCAGTTGTGGCCGGAGGTGCGGGCCGCGCACACGCGGGCGGGCCTGCCGGGCACGATCGACCTGACCCAGTTCAAGATGCCGGATCGGAACGGGCTGGACACGGTGGTGGCCTACGGCATCGCGGCCTCTCCACATCAAGAAGCGGCAGTTCAGGGCATACACGCCGCCAACCTGCTCCTCGTGGTCGAGGAGGCCGGCGGCATCGCGCACACCATCGGCCAGAACCTAGCCGGTCTGATGGTCGGCGAGGGCGCGAGGATGATCGCCATCGGGAACCCTCCCACTGATGAGGTGGGGACGTGGTTTGAGAAGCTGTGCGCGGACCCCGAGGTGGAGACCATCCCCATCCCGGCGTGGGAGACGCCGAACCTCACCCGCGAGGACTTCGGGATCTGCCAGTCCTGCCCGGGCGGCGGGCACTCCCCCGCCCGGCACATGGTCGACCGGGCGTGGATCGACCGGCAGATCCGCGTGCACGGCCGCAAAAGCAACTACGTCAGGGCGAAGGTCGACGCGCGCTTCCCGACCGGGACGGCGAACGCGACCATCCCCGCGGACTGGGTGGAGGCCGCGGCCAAGCAGGAGGAGCCCGACGACGGGATCCGGTTGTGCGACCTGGGGCTGCCGGACGAGACCGCCGAGTGGCGCGTGCATGAGGGCGCGTGGGTCCGGTTGGGCGTGGACGTCGCCGCGGACGGCGGTGACGAGTTGGCCATCGCGCGGATCGTCGGCGACCTCGTCACCTTGGAGCATGTGTCGTCCGGGGCGGAGAACGGCAACTCGGTGCATGTGGCCGGGATCATCCTGAAGGAGATCCGCCGCGCGGAGGCGCTCGCCAAGCGGCTCGGCACGAAGGCGAAGGTGCGGGTGAAGATCGACGGCATCGGCTGGGGGTGGGGGCCGGCCGGGCAGCTCGTGAAGTGGGGGCATGAGGGTGTGCACGGCGCGGAGATCGTCACGGTGATCGTGTCGGAGAACACGAACCGGAAGCCGGATGAGGAGTCGATGCGCCCGTACAGGAAGAGGGACGAGATGTGGCTGGCCGGGCGCAGCCTCGTGCGGCCGGACACGTCGGGGCTTTGCCGGGTGCGGTTGCGGCTGGATGAATTGACGGTTGCGCAGCTCTCGGCGCCGAAACTGAGTACAAACTCAGGCGGATTCTCAGTGGTGGAATCCAAGCCGGATATGAAGAAGCGCGGCCTGTCGTCTCCGGACCGGGGGGAGGCCGTTCTCCTCGCCCCTTACGAACCGAGGCCGTCCCGTAACCAGGTGCGACTCCTTGCTTAGGTTTACCGGCCGCCCGAAATTGTTACGCCGCGATGTTGCCGGGGTGGAAAAACGACACTGTCCGAATGTCCTTTACTTGCCCATAAAAGAACCTTTACGTTTTCTACCCGGTCAGGACGGCGGGGTGCAGGCCGTCCCGCCGTCCACAGCACGTCGTCCGCATCGCTGAAGCCACCGAGTGTCGTCTCACTCCTGGGGTTTGACACACTCCCGAGGACTCGACGCGGTCGGTGCGATCACGGGGAGGAGATGCATGCCCGAATTTCCGCCGGGCCACGCGTTCCACTACGCGGTGTATGTTCCGGCGCCATCAGCAGCCCATCTGCGCGAGACGCACCAAAACCCATACCTGACTATCCCTGACGACCTCACGGTTTTGCCTGACTGGCCCGATGGGCTGGTCCTGGAAATCCAAGAGGCGATCTGCATCAAGTGCCGCCAACCGTACGGGGCGGTGGCGCACGACCCCATCTGTGCAGCGGATTCCAACCCGGAATACCTCCGCGGCGGGAAAAAGGACCGGGCATGGCGGCAGGTAGCCGCGCCCGGCACGTCGGCGCGCGAGATCGCCACCCGCCAACAGCAGCGAGAGACGCCAGCGCTCATGCAGGCGTCCCGCATCGCCGGCCTGTCGTAGCGCAGTCCCGGCTCAGGACGTAAACCCCCTGGCCCCCTACCGTGCCGCATCAGCCAGCCATACCCGGGCTGGCGGGCACGGGGGGGCCTTTTCGTGGACGACACCGCACACCGGCAGTCGCGGCTGACCGGCCGGCAACTCAGGGACCTGGCGGGGCTGGCGCTCATGGTGGTGGGCGCCGTGTTGACGTGCATAGCGGGGTTCATCGTCCATCCGGCGGCCGGGCTCGCGGTGACCGGCGCGTGGCTGCTGGGCGGCGGCTGGCTGCTCGCCAGTACGGAGCTGCCCGACCCGGACCGTGAGGGGGGCCGGTAAATGGCACGCCGCCGATTCCTGCCCGGCCTGCGCGGGCTTGAGACCAAGGGGTGGGGGACGTGGGCCGCCCCGTCCCCCACCTATTTCGCGCCCACCAGCGACGCGATGCAGCGGGCCTGGCCGGTCGAACGCGCTGTGGCCGAGGGCTACGAACGCACCGTGTGGGTCTACAAGTCGGTGCACGCGATCGCCACCCACCAGGCTCGGTTGGACTTCATCCTCCGCGACGGCGATGACCTGGTCGACGACCATCCGCTCCTGGACTTGCTGAACGACGGCCGCGCGAACCCGTTGGAGTCCGGGAGACAGTTCCGGTCTCGGCTGTCGGCGCAGATCCTGCTCTCCCCTGCGGGCGCGTTCGTGGAGGTCACCGAGTCGCGGCGAGGCACGCCGGTACGGCTGGACCTGCTACCGCCCGGCAGGACGCGGCCGGTGCCGGGCAGGGGCGCGGATCTGCTGTCCCATTTCGAGACGGTTGCGCCGGACGGTCGCCGCATCGGCATCGACCCCGAAAGGGTGCGGTGGTTCAGAGATCCGCACCCGCTCGACCCATTCCGCGGTATGACGCCGCTGGAAGCGGCCGGGCTCAGCGTTGACCTGGACTTCTTGTCGCGGCTCTACAACGTCGTCTTCATCAGGAACGACGGACGGCCCGCCACGGTGGTCGGCGTTGAAGGGGAGGCCGCGCCGGGCGAGCTGGACCGCATCGAGGCCCGGTTCGGCCGAGGGCCGATGGAAGCCGGCAAGGTGTCCGTCCTCAGCGGCAAGATCAGCGTCGCCGATTTGGGCAAGACTCCTCGCGACATGGCGTACGGGGAAGCCGCTGGCCGCGCCAAGGAGGAGGTCCTGGCGGCGTTCGGTGTCGGCGAGACCGTGCTGGGCAACGCGAGCGGCCGCACGTTCGACAACGCGGACGCGGAGCTGTACCAGTTCTGGACGATCACGATGGACGGCCACATCGGGATCGTGACCTCCGGGTTCGACTCCGACACCGACGACGGCATCGTCTGCGACCTCGACACCAGCAAGGTGGAGGTGCTGCGTAGGGTCGCCGCCGCCCGCCGCCAGGAGGCGCGCGAGGAGTTCAACGCCGGGCTCATCAGCCCGGACGAGTACCGGAAGATCGCCGAGCACGACGAGGTCGATCTTCCGCACACGCGGGCGCTCTACATCGCCCAGGGCAAGACCCCGATCCCCACCAGGGAAGAGGACGCCGAAGCGCTCGGCTTGGCCGGCCCTGCCGAGGAGGCGCCGCCCGGCGAGGAGCTGCCGCCCGGCGAACAGGCGCCGCCCGGGGAGGAGATGCCGGTGGACGGCCAACAGCCCCCCACTTCGCCCGGCCAGCCTGGCGGGCCGGAGCCCACCGCGGCAATCGACCGGCTGCAGGCCATGCTCGACAGCGGCGAGACGAAGGCCCTCGCCGCACTGGTCGAACCGCCTACGCTGGCCAGCGAAACGGTGTCACCCAAGAGCACGACGGTCGTTGTCGAGCCCGCTCCCGTGGACCCGCGTGACCTGCTTGAGCAGGAGCTGGTCGAGACCATGGAGCGGCTTATGCGGCGCCTGGTCGCCCGCACCGCCGCCCGCGTCGCAGGGACGAAAGCCCGCAAGGGCACCCGCCACTGGGAACCCGAATACGAGGTGGACACCCGGGTCGGTGACGCACCGATCGACGTGGCCCGGGTCGTCGACCCGGCGCACTGGCAGGACGAGGCCGCCGCCGCGCTGGCGCCCGTGTTCGCCGCCGGGGCGCTCGCCGCTGGCGCGGCCCTGGCCGGCAGCGTTGGCGCCATCGTCGGCGAGATGGCCGCCATCACGGCCAACCAGGTGGCCGCAGCCGGGACCGCGTGGCTCGCCTCGCGCGTCGCCCAGGCCGCGACGGACCTGTCCGGCATCATCGCCGCCCGCGATCGGGGCGGCGCCGACATGGCCGACATCACCCTAAGAATCCACGCCGACCTGCCCAGCCTGGAGGCGTGGGGGCGCAGGCTGGCATGCCAGGTTGCCGGGAACGTGGCGCACGCCGCTGAGTCGGCGGTCGCCGCCGAGCTCGCCGGGACGGACGGGCTCGCAACAGCGACGTGGCGGGTGGACAGCGAGGAGACCGGCCGGCTCGCCCATCGGGAGGCGCACGGCCAGGTTCAGCCCGCCGGGGGCGCGTTCCGGGTCGGGCGGGCGATGCTGGCCTGGCCGTGCGACGTCGACGGCCCGCTGGAGCAGGTGTCCGGCTGCCGGTGCCGCCTGCGCTGGATGGTCGTCCCCGGGTCGTAGGACGTTAGCGGGCGAAACCGCCACGATGCCGCCTCGAACGACAACAGGGGCATCGGGGGCGGGGGCGCACGGTGACGGACGGCGGCGGCTGGGACATCAAGGCGAGACGAGCCCGATGGGACTCGGACGAACATCCCCGGGACCGTAAGGGCCGGTGGATCGAGACCGGCGCCACGGTGCGCGTGTGGGGCGGCGGCCGCGGCCAAGTCGTCCGCAACATCGGCGGCGGCCGCCTCGAAGTCCGATTCGAGGACGGAGCGACGCGGAGCGTCCACCGCAACTACTTGACGGTCGAGCAGACCCCGCGAGGCGGCGCGCCGACCGGGACCGCCGCATCGCGGCCGCAGGCGCAGAAGGTGGAAGCCCCCTCGCGGGGCGCGGAGGACTACACCCCGGACGCACCGGACACGCGGACCCGGGCAGCCGACCTGCAGCCGGGTGAGCCGGTGCTCGTCTACGGGGAGACCGAGGCTGGCGACGACACCGCCCGGGTGGGCGTCGTCCAGTCGGTCAAGCCGCGCGAGGACGGCCAGGGCCACCGCGTGCAGTTGTCGAGCGGCCCGGTCGACGTGCCGGAGGACGCGACCGCGCGCCGCATCCCCGCTGACCGGCTGGCCGCGCTGAACGAGGCGATCGAGCGTGGCGACAGCACCGCGGACCAGATGGCGCGGGAGCTCCTGGATGAGATCACCGCCGAGGACGACCGCGAAGCCGAAGGAGGAGATGCCCCCTCCCTCGACCGCGCGGAGCGGGAGCAGGCGGCGGGCGGGTCCGACGCCGCGGCGAATGCGGGCGACGTGGCCAAGGGCGACCGTGTCGCGTTCGACGTCACCGTGACGGAAGCGCACCGGGAGTGGTTCGACACCCCCGGCGCGCGCCGCGTTCCGGAGCCAGGCCAGACCGTACGGGTGCGCGGCACGATCGCGAGCGATCCCGAGCAGGACATGCTCGGCGGGCGGACAATCCGTCTCGCCGATGGCGCCCGGTGGGAGTCGCAGCAGGGTGGTATCGGTCTGCTGTCGACGCGTGGCCGCGAATGGCAGGTCGACGACGGCCAGGAGGTGCAGCGATTGGGCCGCGGCGACGACCAGCCGAAGCGGCCGGCTCGCACGGAGCGGCCGGTTGGTGACCGCGCCGAGCAGGGCGGATTGTTCGCCGACGTCGGCAAAGAGGCCGCTGGCACGGAGGACATGTTCACCGCGGCCGAGCGTGACCGCGAAGAGGAAGAGCGCGCTGCCGCCCAGACGCAGGCGCGGGACCGTACCGCGGAGCCCGACGAGCCAGACCGTACTGCGGAGCCGGAGCCTGAGCCTGGCGGTGACGAGCTGGCCCCCCGCGCGGGCGTGTTCGACCCGGAGCAGGAACAGCGCATCGCCGACGCGATCGCCACCTTCCGGCAAGGCATGGCCGGAGACTCCGAGATGGGCATGATTCGCCCGTTCGCTGACCTGCGCGACCTGCTGATGGAGCAGCGCGGCGAGTTCGACTCGCAGCAGCGGGCCGAGGTCGAGCGGCTCACCGACGTCGCCACCGGCCTGCGCGACGAATGGGACCGGGCGCACGCCGAGCAGATCCGGCAGGAACGGCGCCGCCGCGACCGGGTGACCCAGGTGCGCGTGGACGCCGTCAACCGGGCCAAGGCCGGCGACCTGGACGGCGCGCTCGTGCTCGTCGACGACGCCGAACGCGAGCTCGGCGACGACGACGGATGGGAGTCGATCCGGGACCAGGCCCGCGCGGAGTGGATCGACCCAACCCCGCTGCCGTCCACCGACGACGGGACCCCGCCGTCCCCGGAGGGGATGACAGCGGTGCGGAGGGCCCGGCTGGTCGCCGCGATCGAGGAAGCTGCGGCCGGGTACCGGTGGACGGGCGACCCCGGCCGGTACATCGCCGAGGGCGCCGGGTCGAACGGTGTGCCGCGCCCAGGTGAGAAGGAATGGGTCGACGCCTACATCGCAGCCCACCCCGAGGTGCTGCAGTTCTCCGACCGGGAGCGGCTCCGGCGCGGCCGGCAGCGGGAGGCGCAGGAGGAGCAGTTCCAGCAGCAGGCGAAGAACCGGTCGAGTGAGGCGTTCGCCGCCTTCCAAGCTGGTGAGCATGACCGGGCGCTGGCGCTGATCGACGAGGCGGAGGAGCTGTCGCCGATCAGCGACCGGTGGGACCGGATCCGCGATGTGATCAACGAGGGCAGGCCCGCCGCCGCTGCGAGCGACGACAGCGGGGAGGAGGCAGCCGCGCCACCGGCCGTCCCGGACGCGCCCGCGGCGCCGGAAGCTGCGGAGGCTCCACCGCCGGAGCCTGTCGAGCAGGAGCGGGAGCCCGCCCCCGAAGGCCAGGTGTACGGCGACCAGATCCAGTCCGGCGACACGCTGGCCGTACCCAGCAGCGCAGGCGGCGCCTATGTGGGCCGCCGCTTCTCCGCGCGCGGCACCTACGTGCAGCCCGGCGGGCCCGCCCGGACCGGCGGCGACACCGTCACCCGCACCGTCACCGAGGTCACCCCGACGTCCGGCGGGCAGGCGGTCAAGGTCCGACTGGACGACGGCCGGGCGATCAGCGTGCGCGCCGACGAGCTCGTCAGCCGTGGCGAGCCCGCCGAGGTCACCACCCCGGGCGGGGAGCGGATCGGCGAGCGGGTGACCCACAAGCAGGTCGCAGCTGGTGACCATATCTCGTACGCGGTGCCTGCCCAGAACCTGCCCGCGTCGTTCGATCGCGACCAGTACGGGCTGTCCCGGTTCGACGAGGTGCGCGTCACGGGCACGGTCGCCAGCCGGCAGCCGGGCATGCCGTACGGGGAGCTGGAGCAGGTCACGCTGCGGCTGCCTGACGGGACGCTGGTGCCGGTGGCGCGGATGCGTGGCCGCTGGCCCGAGCGGGTCATGCTCCTCAACCCCGGCCAGGAAGACCAGGGTGGGCCTGACGTGCCCGGCCTGGAGGACAGTCCAGACCCGAGCACGCCGGCTGCCGAGGACCTGGTGCCCGGCGACCGGCTGCCCGCGGTGCCCGGAGGCCCGTCGGGCGTGGTGGAGCAGACCGACCGGATCGGGGACGGGCTGACGCACGTGACGGTCCGCACCGACGATGACGCCCGCCATGTCCGGCCCATCCCGGACGAGCGGCCCGTCCAGATCGCCGACGAGCCCGCACAGCCGACCGTCGACACCACTGAGGTGGTCGGTCTCGCGGTCGGCGACTGGTTCGTCGACGAGGACGGCCAGGTGCTGCGCGTCGTGTCCGAGCCTGTCGTGGACGGGGACCGGGCGCGGTTTGACGTCGCCACGGCGGAGGGGCCCGCGTTCGAGGTGGAAGCCGACCGCGGGTCCGTCGTGGCGCGCGTCACCGGCCAGGCAGGGACCAGCGCCGCCGACGCGGACGAGCGGTCGGTGGACCTGGATGAGGACCAGGCCGCCACCCCCGCGCCACCGACCGAGACGGAACCGCCGGCGCGGGTGCCGGTCATGCCTGTAGACGAGGGCATGGCCACGGGCCGCGTGCGGCTGCGTACGGCGCAGCGGCGCCGCATCCTCGACCTGGAGTTGGACGCCGAGGGCGCCCCCGTGGACGAGGACGTCCGCCAGGCCGCCGCCCGGTTGCGGGCCCGGCAGCCGCTCACTGCGGCGCAGATGAGGGCGCTGTCCGGCCATCTGCGGACGCTCGGCGAGGACGAGAGCCTGCCTGGGGCGCGTCGCCGCTCCCACCAGCGGACCGCCGCGTGGGTGGACGCCGCGTACGCGCGCGTGTCCGGGTTCCCGGTGCCGCCGGACGACCCGGGCCGCGACGCCCCGGAGAAGACCTACGCCCGCAACGTGACGATGGGCGACGTCATCGCGTTGCCCGACGACACCGACCCCGACCGGGTGGTGTACGGGACCGTCACCGCCAGGAAGGCGATCAGCGGGTTCGGGATGGTGCAGGTGCACGTCCGCATGAGCGACGGCAGTGTGCAGCAGCGGCTTATCCCGGATGGGGTCGATCTGTGGCTGCTGCCGGATCTGCCGGCAGACCGGGAATTGCTGCCGGCGTTCGACGACGACCCGGATTTCCGGCCGGAGGAGCACATCAATCCGTCCCGGCTCGAGGTCGGGGACGCGATCCGGTGGCCGCTCGACGGTGGCCGCTACCCGATCGCCAACGTCCGCAGCATTCGCAAGACGTCCCGGATGTTCGCCGAGGAGGACACCTGGGAGGCGGAGCTCGCGGTGCTCAATGACCGAGACGAGCCGATCTATACCGAGACGGTGACGCTGTCGTCTCGCGGCCGCCCCGCTGTCGTGCGCACCTGGCGCGGCCCCGCTTCGCAGGAACAGCCGTGGGACTCGGCTCTCTCCTACGACGGAGCAGGCGCTGTCACGGCCGACGAGGTGAGACCGGGCGACAGGGTGACCATCCCTACGGCGAGCGGCCCAAGAGGCGGATTCGTGCAGGCCGTCGCGCCGGTGACTGGCGACGACGGCCAGCAGATCGGTCGTATGGTCGCGCTGCGCGGCTATGACGGCGAGACCACCATGGTGCCGCTGGACGACGCCGCCGAGATTGTACAGCACTCGCGCGGCAGCGTGGACGCCGAGCAGCGCATCGCCGACGAACTGGAACGCCACTGGCAGGACACGCGGCAGCGCGCCGTGGCCAGAGCGCTCGCCGACGCAGAAACAGGCCTGTACCGGCAGGTGGCCGCGCGGCTGCTGGGTGATCTCGACACACGCCCGGTCGTGCCAGCGCGGGACCGCGATGAGGACGAGGTGTTCTCGCAGGCGCTGACCCGGCTCGAGGAGGTGTGGCAGGCGCAGCCTGACAACCTCGCCGACGACGTGGTGGCCGCGCTGCAGCCCGACGACGACGAGCAGGCCGCTGAGCTTCGCCGCAGGCTCACCCCGCTGGTGGCGGAGGTGCGCGACCGGGCCGCAGCCAACATGACCGCGGCGATCGGCCAGATCGACCCGCTGCCCGGAGAGACGTGGGATCAGGCACTGCGGCGCGTCATGCTGCAGTATCGGGACGCCCCTCCGGCATCGCTCGGGCGGGCGGGCGAGTCGCTCGCCGCGGTGGAGCTCAGCGTCGGGGATGCTCCCCTGCCCGACGTGCCCGCCCCGGACGCCGACGAGCTGTCCGCCAGGATGGCCGCCTACCGGGCCGCGCTACCGGAGGACCTGGCCAACATCGGGCGCAAGCCGGTACGGAAGACGGTGTTCCGGCCGGGCAGCCTGGCCGACCTTGAGGCCGGGCGGGTGCCGGACACGGACACGATCACGACGTGGGTGGACGACGTGGCCGAGGACGGCGGGCCAGGCGAGCACGCGATGCGGCACCTGGCCGTGCTGCGTGCGGTCGGCGCGGACCTGGACGCGCTGTACCGGCAGCGGCTGGCGGACGCTGACGTGGACGGGCTGAAGACCCGGTTCGACGAGCTGAAGGCCATGGGGCAGGAGCTGTGGAACGACGCGTACGCGGCGGACCAAAGGCTGGTGGACGCGGCCTATGCGAACCGGCCGGCGATCGCCCGCCAGTTCGGGTTCGAGCACTACAGCGATCTGCGCCGCGCGACACCGGAGATACAGCAGCAGGCCCGCGACGCTGGGTGGGCGTCGGTCGCGGACGAGGTTCGCACGCGTGACGAGGCCGTCGACCGTTACAAGGCGTACGCCGCGGAGCGGCAGGGGACGCAGCGACAGCTCGGCGAGATCCGCAGGAAGGCCGCGCTGGAGGTGCTGGCGCAGGTCCGCGACATGGGCGGCGACCCGCTGGAGTACCTGAACGCGACCGGGCGGCCGTTGACCGACCGGTCGCGGCTGTCGGGGGCGATGCGGATCGCGGAAGCGTCTTACCCGTCCGAGTGGCTGGCCATGGCCCGTGATGCTGGGCCTGTCCGTGTGCGAGATGGGAACGGCAGAGGCCAGTACACCATCGGCGGTGACGTACCTGAGATTCGCCTGCCGTGGGAGTCGCAGGAGATGTCCATCCCACGCGATGGCGACCGGGTGACGGAGACGGCACCGTCGAGCAACATCGGCGGGAACGACGCCGCCCGCGCCGCGGTGCACGAGTTCGCGCATCACCTGTCTGCGACGGTGCCGGGGCTGGCCGCGTCCGAGCGGGTTTTCCAGTGGGATCGCACCAGCACGGGCGAGATCGGTGAACGAACCCGCGGCCCGCTCTACTACCGATCCAACGGGACGTCCAGGGCACGGGTGCGTGACGGCGGCGGGTTCGCTTCGCCGTACGCGGGTCGCGAGTACGACGACGGCACTTTCGAGGTGTTCTCGGTCGGAATGGAGTCGCTTCTTGGCGGTTCGCCGCACCTGGACGACGATGACGACTACCGGGCGTGGACGCTGGGCACGCTCGCGCTGCTCGGCACCAGCAAGGACGGGCCGCGCCGCTCGCCGCTGTCCGGTGTCAACCTGTCGGAGCTGTCGGTCGACGAGCTGCGGACGCTGCTGTCTCGGGTGTGGGGCAACCCGGACGAGGTCGCCAGGGTGATGGCCGAGCTTGGGCGGCGCGACCGTGACGACGATGACCCGCTGGCCGGTGTCGACCTGGACACGCTGGAGCTCGGCGACCTGGTGCAGCTGCTTGGCGAGGTGGACGACGACTATGCGATCGCGCGCATCTCGGCGGCGATGGAGCGGTGGGAGGCGCAGCAGGCGATCAACGATGCGGAGGAGCGGGCGTCTGCGGAGCGGGCCGCCCGCGTGGATGAGCTTAGGGCCGGCGGGATGCCGGAGATGGAGGCGTGGGCGGAGGTGCACCAGTTGTCGTACCAGGAGCTGGAGCGGCAGCAGAACGATGCCCAGTTCGACCGGTTGCCTGGGGAGACGCGGGACCAGATGGCGCGCCGGCACTACGACTTGTGGCTGCATCAGCAGTTCCTCAAGGCCGAGGCCGCCACGAACGGGTTCATGCTCGGCGAGGCAGGCCGGGCGCGGGGCATCGACCCGAAGGCTTTGTTCTCTGGGCGCCGCAGCGAGGCCGAGAAGTACGCGTCGCAGGAGCTGAAGGTCTGGTGGGACGCGAACGGGTGGATGAACTTCACGGAGTTCAAGGCGCAAATGTTGCAGCGGGAACGGGACCGGAAGGCCGCCGAGGCTGGCCGTACGGCACGAGACTTCAACCGGTAGGAAGGCTTACCAGATGGCTGGAGAGACGGTGTCACGGGTGGCGCTCGGCGCCGCCCGGATCGCGGGCCGGACCCTCGCGAGGGTGGGCTCGCCGATCACCGCGTGCCCGTACCCGGGCGGGCCGTTGCAGTTCGCGTTCGTTGACGCCTACCTGCAGGAGGCTCCGCCTACCCCGGGCACGGTCGACTACGACGACAGCGGGGAGGCATGAGGTGCTGAAGGTGTACGGCTACATGGACGGGATCGCCTACGGGGTGACGGTCGGCACCCCGCGAGAGGACGCGGCCGCCACGGTCGGTGTGATGTCCGGCTCCCCTGGCGTGTGCTCGCTGCTGCGCATCCGCGATGGCGAGCCGATCGACGGGCCGCACGGCGGCACCACCTACCTGGACGTGAACAACCCCGACCGGGTGCTGGAGGCGCTGACCGCGTGGACTCAGGTCGTGCGCGTGGCCGGTGATGGCGACGGCGACGGGCCGCAGGACGTAAGCGGATAGATCGGCCACCATGCCCCCTCGTGAGGAATACCGAGGGGGCATGGCGGGTCGGGCTCGTCATCGGCATCGTGATCGGGCTGGCCGCGCTGGGGGCGGCGTGGCCGGCGCTGACGGCGCTGGTGGATGAGCTGATCGCGTCGTATGGGGTTCCCTCGCCAACCATCTCAGGGGGGACCCTATGACGCTGTACGGCGCCAACGGCGGCCAGCTCACCAAGACGGCCGCGGCCGCCAAGACGTCGGCCGTACCGGTCACCGATCCGGTGATCAAGGTGAATGAGAACCTGTACGAAGGCGTGCGCCCGGACGGTTCGGCGTGGCCGCCCGCAGGCCGGAAGCTGAAGTTCTTCGAGGGCCAGCTCATCAAGCAGTCGGAACTGGACGCGCTGTTCCCGGCCGCGGCCATCACGAGCATCACGCCGGCCACGGGCGCGGTCGCGGGCGGCACCAATGTCACCATCCGGGGCAAGAACTTCACGCCGACCGCCGCGGCGAACGCGGTGACGTTCGGCGGCACCAACGCCACGAACATCAAGGTCGTCGACGACACCACCATCACCTGCACCACGCCGGCCAAGACGGCGGGCGCCGTCAACGTGGTGGTGGCCGCCGACGCCGGCGCGGTGACCGCGACCAACGGGTTCACCTTCGCCTGATGACGGGCGTGCAGTGGTCGCGCTGGGGCGTCCGGTTCACCGCCGCCGCCCCGGTGCAGACCAAAGCATTCTCCGGCGGGGCCCGCCCTGAGCGGGCGCCCGGCGGCGATTGGCAGGCGCGGGGGTGGCGCGGCCGGTGGGTCCGCATGGGCGGCCGCGTGCAGCTCGCTGGCCGCGCCCGGCGGGGCACGGTGACCGGAGTCCCCAGCGCCACGCGGGTGACCGTGTCGTGGGACGACGGGCTGTCGAGCACGGTGCCTGCGTACATGGTGCGGCCATTGCCCTCCGACTCCCCCGCCGCGGCTGGTCGCCAGCCTGGTCGTAGGGGCGCAGGCAGGCTGCCAGGTCCGTCAGCAGGGGGCGGGCCCGAGGGCGCGGGCGGGGAGCCGCCTGAGCCGCCCAGGCCGAAGGTGCGCGACCTGATCCCCGTCCGCGGCGAGCCGTGGGACAGCGACGCCGCTACCGAGGGGCTGCGCTGGCTCTTGGAAGGCCGTGACTTCGCCGGCTACCAGATCGAGATCGCGATCATGAACGACGGCGCGCCGAAGGACGGCGGGACGTACGTGCACTGGACGGCCGGAGTGATGAAGGACGGCGAGCCGGTCGGCACGATGATGCGGCGATGGGACCGGCACCCTGACGGGACGGTGACGGCCTGGAACGACGTGCTGGAGCTGGAGCCCGAGCACCGCGGGAAGGGGTTCGCGCCCGCCATCAGCGCCTACCTGGAGCAGCTCTACATCGAGTCCGGGTTCGAGCGCGTCGACGTCTACGCGTCCTCCGAGGACGGCGGGTACACGTGGGCGTCCGCGGGCTTCGGCTTCCTCAACGACTACGAGGCCGAAGCCAGGTTGGAGGCGCTGCAGGCCGAGCAGGAGGCGCTGATCCGGGAGCGCGACTCGTGGGCCGGTCCGAAGGACGATCCCCGGTATGAGCGGATCGTGAGCGAGATCACCGCCGCCGAGCAGCTCCTTCAGCGGTGGCAGCGTTTCGAGTTCGGGGACCCTGGATTTCCTACTGCGCGAGAGATCAGCCAGACTGGGCGCAGGCCCGGTGAGACCATCCGTGACCATACGTGGATCGGGGCCCGGGCGATGAGAGGCTCAGACTGGGAGGGGGTCAAATGGCTCCGCTGATTTTCGGCCGTGAGGCTGACAAGGTCTACAACGACATGCATCGGCAGTGGGCGCTCGACCACCCCGGTGTCGACCCTGCCGAGGATGCCGAGTTCCTGCGCGCGTTCCGCAGCGCGGTCGGTCAGGACCCGGAGACGGGCCTGTACCCGGAGGTTTAGAGCCGGGGTTTGGAGCTGCACGAACACGAGGGGGCGGGCCGCGCGGCCCGCCCCCTCGTGTCTCTAGCTGGGGTTACTTACCTGCGGGGATCGCGATGGTGAGCTCCACTCCGTTGGTCGTCGCGATGATGACCACGATGAGGATGAGGAGCTTCCACCACTGCCGGACAGGGTTCTGAATCTGGCCGGGAGTGATAACACAAGGGTAGTAAGCAATCCCGAGGGTAGTGAGAACGCTAGTCACAGCGTTCTTCAAGAGGTCGTAGTAAGGGGTAATGGAGTCCCCTCTATTAATGTAAATGGCTGGGTCTTGGCTCACGTGCTTTTAGTGTCCTTAGTGACGTGAGTCGGCTATCCAGCCTATTAGCGGAGACCTGTATGCTCCCCGGTTTAACTTAATCCGGTATCATGGAGCTTGGTAGTACAGGAGTCCTGCCGCCAACAGGCTGGTAGCTGGCTCGGTACGGTGGGAGGCCCCGGCCGTTGGCGCGGCTGGGGCCTCCCTTTTGCGTCTCCAATAATAGCCGGAAACGGCCCCGCGTGGAGCGTGCGTTTGACGTGCAGAAACGCTCTCCCGGGAGGAATTCGCGCATGCGATCTTGAGATCTTGAGAAAGGATTGCGTAGATGGCCAAGCAGATCCAGGGGTTTCGCGTACACGACCAAGTCAGACCAGGGGTTTTGCGTACACGGCTAAGCAGATGGAAGCCATAACTGACGTCATACCGAGGGGATCCCCGGTGACATTACGAGATCACGCCCCCCGCTGCGGGCAGGACGTAAGCGGCGTGACCTGACATCCTCCCGCCCGATTGACGCATCGGGGGGAGACCGCTGTGACCGTGACCTTGCCCGTACGGGTCGAGCTGGAGCGTAAGGGGTCGGCGTCGACGCCCGGCGCGATCCTGACCAGGGACGAGGGCGTCGTCGAGGCGCTCGTGTCGATCACGGGCGTGGTCGACAACGTCGGCGACCTGATCGTCCCGGGCAGCTATCGGCGGACGCTCGGCGAGCGAAGGCCGAAGGGCATTTTCAGCCACGACACGAAGGTATGGACCGCGCGCACGGAGGCGATCGAGGAGCTGCTGCCCGGCGACCCGCGCCTGCCGAAGACGACGAAGGACGGCAGGCCGTGGCCGCGCGAGGCCGGCGCCCTGTACGTCAAGTGCCGTTTCAACCTCGCGTCCGACGATGGCCGCAACGCTTACGAGACCGTCCGCTTCTTCAGCGAAACGGACGAGTGCGAATGGTCGATCGGCTACACCGTCCCCAAGGGCGGAGCCAAGAGCCGAAGCGGCGTCCGCTACATCACCGACCTGGACCTGTGGGAATACAGCCCCGTGCTGTTCGGGGCGGCGTCCATGTCGGCCACCCTGTCCGTGAAGGCCAACCAGCCCGCCGGAGCGACCGAGAGCAACGAGGGCGGGGAGGTGGGTGACGAGTGGGACGACCTGCTCACCCCCGACACCGGCTCAGACGACGCGGCCGCCAGCGTGGTGGGGGTCGACCAGGGGGCGATGATCGCCCTTGCGGTGCCCGCCGACGCGGCCGCCGAGCTCGCCATCCCGGACGGCCTGGCGCCGGACGATCTGCACGTCACGCTCGTCTACATGGGCAAGAACATCCCCTCCGAGACGTGGGAGCAGGCCATCGAGGTGGCCCGCCAGGTCGCAGCCAAGCAGGGCCCGCTGGCCGGGCAGCTCGGCGGGATCGGCGCGTTCCCCGCAGCGGAGGACGGCGTCCCCGTTTTCGTGCCCGTCGACGTGCCCGGCCTGGAGGTGCTGCGACAGCGGCTCGCCGAGGCGCTGGACGCCGCCGGCATCGAGTACGCCGCCAACCACGGCTACACGCCGCACGTCACCTTGCGGTACGTGGAGCCCGGGGAGCCGATGCCGGATCCGGTCGCGCCCGTGCCGGTGGCTTTCGACGGCCTGACGGTCGTGGCCGACGACGAGCCGACCGCGATCCCGTTCGGCGCGGGGGCCGGGGCCGCGGAGGTGAAGTCCGCCCAGTTGCCGTTGTCTGGCGTCCAGGTGCCTCTGTCGTTCGAGGAGACCCGCGACGCGATCCGGTCCGCGGTCGCCGGCTGGCTGGACGGCCAGGCCGTCAAGGGGTGGGTGAGCGTCGATGCGACGTTCGCCGACCAAGCCGTCGTCACCGTCATCCGCGACGACGACATCGCGCTCTCCTACCAGGTGCCCTACACGGTGACGGGCGACGGGGTGGACGTCGGCGAACCGGCCGTCGTGTCGGTGGACCGGGCGGGCGAGGTGGACGAGCTGGCCGCCGTCGACGCTGTCGAGGACGCCGTGCATGGGCTCAAGCAGACTGGCGGCTGGGAGACCAAGGCGGGCCGCGTGCTCAGCGACGCGAACGCGAAACGCCTGCGCACGGCGCTCAGCATTCTGCGGGAGGTCCTCGCTGCGGCGGGGATCCCTGTCGACCACGACAAGACGGAGATCCCGGTGCAGGACGAGGAGAACCCTCCCCCGCCGCCGTCGATCATGCCTGACAGCACCGCGCCGTCCGCGATGCCGAACGAGCTCAAGGAGCACGTGGTGCTCACCGGTGAGGAGATCCGGGCGGGGCTCGACATCATCGCTGAGGTGAAGGCGTGGTCGTGATGACGCTGATCAAGCGGCTGGCCAGCCGGCAACGCAAGGTCGACAGGCTGGCCGCCCAACTCGACCGGGCCCGGCACGAGGCACGAGGCATTCACCAACTGCGGGCCCAGCTCGTGGAGGCGCGCGCCCACGCCGAAAGCGCGCAGGAGGAGACGCACCTCCTCAACGCCAAGCTGGACACCGCCCAGGCGAACGTGCGTAAGCTCACGCTCCGGCTGACTGCCGTGGACGTCGACCGGTTACGCGGGGAGAACGCCGATCTGCGGGCGGAGGTGGCGTTGCTGCGCTCCCAACGTCAGGGCCCGTCCCGGGAGGAGTACCTGCGGGAGCGGGAGACGAACGCCCGCCTCGCCGAGCAGTTGCGGCAGGCGGAGGAACGCCTGCAGAAGGCGGAGGAGGCGCTGGCGGCGTACGAGGCGGCGCCGGTCAGCGGCTGACACCGAGGCTGTCGAGCGCGGCCTGGACACGGCGCAGGCCCTGCCCGCCAGGCTTCGAGGGCACTTGCCATTCGAGCAGTTGCCCGTCCGGCGAGGTGTAGGTGAGCGTGCCGCCGCGGGCGTACGCGTCGAATGTGATCACGTAGTTCTGGAAGCGGCCAGGCTGGATGTTGC
Organism: Nonomuraea sp. NPDC005650; assembly: GCF_040605375.1. Taxonomy (NCBI): domain Bacteria; kingdom Bacillati; phylum Actinomycetota; class Actinomycetes; order Streptosporangiales; family Streptosporangiaceae; genus Nonomuraea; species Nonomuraea sp. NPDC005650. Next base: position 72,422 of record NZ_JBEXCR010000038.1, on the reverse strand, counting down.
GCTCGGCGTTCGGCACGTTGACGCGGCCGACCCATGGCGGTGTCGCTCCGGCCGCCGTGGTGACGGTCTCCCCATCGTCGGAGGCCAGGGAGAACCCGAAGTTGGACGCGGGCGGCGGCACATGGTCCGCGCCGGTGGTGGCGGCCACCTTGACCGCGATCGCTGTGAAGACGCCGTTCTCCGGCCGGCCGAGGGTGGCGTGCCCCTTGTGGTAGTAGACGCCGAGCGGGGTGACCTGTAACGGCTGCCCCTGTTCTCCCTTCCCGTCGCCGGGTTTACCCCAGTCGAGTGTCACCGCGGGCGGCGGCGCGGTCTTGGCCGCTTCCGTGGCGGTGGTCGGCGCTTCGCCGCCGAAGTGCGGCTCTTTGGTGGTGGAACATCCGGTGATGATCAGCGCCGCTGCGAGCAGCCGCGTCAGGTAGCGCACGCGCACAAGGTCCCCCTCTTCGGGATCGTTCCAGTCCCCCGACCAGCAGTGGAGCACCCTACACGCGGCGCGGGGACGTAAGCGGGCAAATCGCCTACCGTCGCGCGTTGATCACAGGGCGTCCCGGTGCTGACCGGGCGCGGGCGGATCGCTTCCGAACGCAACCATCAGCATGGGGGACAGGCAGATGACTGCCATCAATTCGCGTGTCCGCGAACTCAAGCAGGCGCTGGAGACCAAGGCCAACGAGATCAACGAGGTGGCTGCCTCCTTCAAGGAGGAGCAGCCGGGCAAGTTCGTGATCGACCCGGCCCAGCACAAGAGCTACCTGGGCATGATCGACGAGGCCAACCAGATCCGCGACCTCCTCAACGCTGAGGAGTCTCGCGCCGGTCTCAACGACTACCTCAACGCTCCGGCCGGCACTCCGGTCGCCGGCGTGCTCGCCGCGCAGCAGGCAGGCCCGCAGTACAAGAGCCTGTCGCAGGCGTTCCTGGAGTCGGACCTCTACAAGAAGATGCGTGAGGGCGGGTTCAACGACCCGCGCGGCGTCACGAAGTTCGATCAGGGCATCTACGCGTTCGACGCCATGGCGACCAAGGACATCTTCACGATGTCCGGCGGTACGCACACCACGCCCGCTTTCGGTCACGGTGAGGACGTCGGCCTGACGGAGCGGCAGCGCCGCCCCAACCGGGTGCGGGATCTTTTTCCGGCGGAGCAGACCACGGCGAACATCTTGCACGGCATCCGTCAGACGGGGTTCGTCAACAACGCTCGCCCGGTCGCCGAGCGGTATGCCGCTGACGGCGTCTCGCCTGCGACGGGTGGCCCGACCGACGTGTTCGGGCGCGCCCCCAGGTCGAGCCTGCAGTTCACACCGTACGTGGCGCCGATCGCCACAATTTCGCACCTCGAGTACGTACACAACAACACGTTGGCGGACGAGGCGCGGCTTCGCTCCATCATCGACCGGGACATGATCGACGGCGTCAAGCTGACCGAGGACTACCAGGTCCTGTTCGGCAACGGCCAGGGCGAGAACCTGCTGGGCGTCACCCAGACGCCGGGCATCCAGACCTACACCGGCGTGGCCAGCGAGAAGTTCACCAAGCAGCTCCGCCGCGCCATGACCCTGTCGATCCTGGCCTACTACGACCCCAACGGGATCGTCTTGCATCCTCTGGATTTCGAGGAGATCGAGCTGGAGGAGGACGGGCAGGGCGCCTACCGGGTCGCCGTGTCCGTGGCGATCGGCGCCGAGAAGCGCGTGTGGCGCCTCAACGTGATCGATACCCCGGCCATGGTCGAGAGCCGGTACCTGCTCGGCTCCTTCGGTCTGGGGGCAAAGCTTTACGATCGTCAGACGGTGTCTGTGCAGGTCAGCACAGAAAACGCGATCAACTTCGAAGAGAACATCTGCACCATTAAGGCGAGCGAGCGGGTAGGCCTTGCGGTCGACAGACCCGAATCGTTCATTTTCGGCACCCTGACCGCCCCGTAACCCGGGGCTCCTGGTCCAGGGGGCTGCACAGGTCGTGGCGGCCGTCGTCCGGTTACGGGGGTATCGGACGGCGGCCGTCGCCATGCCCCCGGGGTGTGGCCGAGACGTTAACCCTCCAGGTGGCCATCATGCGGGGCGTGACCGATCTCCTCTCCCCTGCCCAAGACGCCGTCGTCCAGGCCGCCGCCACCGACTACGTGGCGGGCATGTCGGTGCGGGAGATCGCCCGCACGCACGGCTGCTCAGTGGCTCTGCTGTACCGCCGGTTCCGTGACTCCGGCGTGCAGCTGCGCGGCCGGTCCATGGCGAAGGTGCAGGGGGCCGACCAGCTCGTGGCCGCGTACGCGGCGGGCAGGCCGATGCGGGAGATCTGCGCCCGGTTCGGGGTGGCCAAGTCCACCGTGGGCCGCCTCGTGGACGAGGCCGGGGTGCCGCGCCGCCCGTCCGGGAAGCCGCGCCGGGTCGTCTGGGACACGGTGGAGGCGGCAGTACGCGGCGGCATGACGGCCGGGGAGGCGGCCGCGGAAGCGGGGTGTTCACCGCGGCAGGTCGCCAGGCTGCTAGGCAAGCTCGGTTGGGCGTGGGACGGCCACCAGTGGCAACCGCCCACGGGCCAAGCGCTGCAGCCTCACACCCCCGACGCGCCCGGGCCAAGGGCTGGATGACGGTTTAGCTCGTCTCGCCGTTCAGCGTGTCGGCTACCGTCTCCGCGAGGGCGGGCGCGGCGGTGACGTCGACGATCCAGTTCGGGCCGACCACCAGCTTGCCCTTCCACTTGGCTTGGTCTTCCTCGCGAATTTTCGGGAGCAAGTACTTGGCCAGCACGATCGTCCCCGAGCGGGTCGCACAGTTGTACCGCTCGTCGGCAAGGTCGAATTCTTTGAGCGGCGCCTGTTCCAACGACTGGCATTCGGCGGCGGTGCCTTTCAGCTTGGCGGCCATCGCCTCATAGCTGTCATAGGGGACAGGCTGTGATCCACAGCCGGCGATGAGGGCGGCCAGCGCGAGGGCGGCCGATAATCTGGGGGTCACTGCGACATTATGCGGCCGTCCTGGTGATCGTTCTCGTGGTTGGCCACAATGTCCTCGACGAGGAACAGGTCGTTCATCTGGGCCTCGACCCCGATCTCCACGCCGATGATGTCCGAGTGGCGCCTGCGGGCCGCTTCGATCCAGCGTTGTACCTGCTTGCGCGTCAGGATCAGCGCCTGCTGCAGGCCCTTCGCGTGGTTCACACCGCCGCACACGCAGTCGCATTCGCTGCCCAGGGTGGCCTGGTAGCAGCGGGCGTCGCAGCGTTGGGTGCGGCCGCCGGGCCGGTGGATGGCGAGCAGCGTGGCCATCAGGTCACCTCTTCCAGATCGAACAGGGTGTCCTGGCCGGCGGCGGCCAGTTCGGCGGCGCGGGTCGCGGAGCGGGTCTGCCGGTGGTGGTCACGGTCGTAGTGAAGGTGACAGCCTTGGCACATGGCGCGGAGGTTGGAGCGGTCACAATGTTCCGGCGTGTGGTCCAGGTGGGCGGTCGTGAGGATGACCTCGCTGCCAGTGCCGTACGCGGGCTGGCCGTGCAGGTTGGGGCAGCGGCCGACGTGGGTGCCGCGCCCGCACTCCCCCAGGCACTCGCACCGCCACCCGGCCGACTCCTTCACCTCACGCGAGATGTCGTCCCAGTCGGCCGGGTAGCGGTCCTTGTTCTCAGGCCGGATCGGCACCGTGCGGCTCCGCAGGCTGACGCTCGGCGTTCGTCTCCTCCCGAGCGGCGATGAACGCCTGGGCCATGTCCGCCCATCGGGCCGTCTCACGCTCCGCCGACCAGATGGCGGTCCGGGCGTAGGTGAGCAGCATGTGGGCGGCCTTGGCGGGGTCGTTGCGGTGCTCGGTGATGATGTCCTTCCACAGCTCCAGGAGGGTGGCGTCGTGGTCGGCGTTGTGGAAGTCCGGCGGGGCCTTGAAGACGGCCAGCTCGGCGCGGAGCTGTTCGACTTCGGCCTGGAGTTCGCGGACGCGGTTGGGGTCGAAGTAGGTCACGGGGTGTCCTCTCTGGGGGTGTAGTCGGGCACGAGGCTGGAGAGTAGGGCGGTGAGTTCGTCGGGCTTGACCAGCACGGCGCGGGCCTTGGAGCCCTCGCTGGGGCCGACGATCTTGTGGGATTCGAGGAGATCCATGAGTCGTCCGGCCTTGGCGAAGCCGACGCGGAGCTTGCGCTGCAGCATCGACGTGGAGCCGAACTGCGAGCTCACGATCAGCGCGGCGGCTTGGACGAACAGGTCGGCGTCGTCGCCCAGGTCCTCGCCGCCGACCGGAGCGGTGGGCGCGGTGAGCTCGTCGAGCGGCAGCGCTGTGGCAGTGGGGGCGTGGGCCTTCCAGTGTTCGACGACCGCGGCGGACTCCTTTTCGGAGACGAACGCGTTCTGGATCCGGATCGGGCGCTGGGCGCCCATCGGCAGGAACAGCGCGTCGCCCTGGCCGACCAGCTTTTCGGCGCCGGGGGTGTCGAGGATGACGCGGGAGTCGGTGAGGCTCGCCACGGCGAACGCGAGCCGGGACGGCACGTTGGCCTTGATGAGGCCGGTGACGACGTCGACGGACGGGCGCTGGGTGGCGATGACGAGGTGGATGCCTGCGGCGCGGGCGAGCTGGGTGATGCGGACGATGGAGTCTTCGACGTCCTTGGCGGCGACCATCATGAGGTCAGCCAGCTCGTCGACGATGACGAGCAGGTACGGGTACGGATCGTAGACGCGTTCGCTGCCGGGCGGCGGCGTGAGGGTGCCCGCGCGTACGGCCTTGTTGAAGTCGTCGATGTGGCGGAACCCGGTGGCGGCCAGGTCGTCGTATCGGCGGTCCATCTCGCCCACGACCCATTCGAGGGCTTCGGCGGCCTTCTTCGGGTTGGTGATGATCGGGGTGATCAGGTGGGGGATGCCCTCGTAGATCGAGAGTTCGACCCGCTTGGGGTCGATGAGGATCATGCGTACCTCGTCGGGGGTGGCCCGCATCAGGATGCTGGTGATCAGCCCGTTGACGCAGACCGACTTGCCGGCGCCGGTGGCGCCCGCGATGAGCAGGTGGGGCATCTTGGCGAGGTTCGCGATGATGGTGCGGCCCTCGACGTCCTTGCCGAGTCCGACGATCATCGGGTGGTGGTCGGCCTTCGCCACCTGCGCGCGCAGCACGTCGCCCAGGGCTACCAGGTCCTTGTCGGTGTTGGGGATCTCGACGCCGACGACGGATTTGCCGGGGACTGGCGACAGGATGCGCACGTCGGCGGACTTGACGGCGTAGGCGATGTTCTTCGTGAGTGCCGTGACCTTCTCCACCTTGACCGCGGGCCCCAGTTCGATCTCGTAGCTGGTGACGGTGGGTCCGCGGGTGAAGCCGATCACCTGTGCGTTGACGGCGAACTGCTCCATGACCGCGTTGAGGGCGTTGACGACGGCGGTGTTGGCCTTGGTGTGGGGGCGCGGGGTGTTGCCGGCGGCGAGGAGGGCGAGGTCGGGTAGCGCGGGCGGGACGGGCGGGAGCGGGATGGCTTCCTGCATGGGCGTCTGGACAGCGGCCGTGGCCGGGGCGGGGGTGGGCGTGGTGGTCGGGGTCGGCGTGGTCGTGGCCGGTGTGGAGGCCGTGGCCGGGGCGGAAGCGGCGGCAGGGGCGGGGGCGGTCGTGTTCGGCTGCTCGGCCGGTACGGACTGCACCGCGGGCTCGGCGGTGGCCTGCACCGGCTGCTCGGCGGGCGCCTCTTCCTCCAGGTCCTCGACGGGCTCGGCCGGGGCGCGGCGCGGCACACGGTCGGCGAGTGCGGCGGCTGCCTCGCGGGTGCGCGGCCACGCCTGCCGGAGCGGGGTGCCGGTGGCCAGCAGCAGCCCGCCCAGCATCGGCACCACCAGGACGACGATCGCCCACCCGGCAGGCAGGACCGCCGCGAGCGGGGCGGCGACCAGCCATCCGGCGAGACCGCCGGCGGCCGCGTCCAGTGGGCCGGGCACGCCGTGGGTGAGGTGGACGATGCCGAGCACGCAGGCCACCATCACGGCGCAGCCGGTTACCGTCCATGCGAGCCGTCCGCTCCCCCGCAGTAGGGGCCAGACGATCGCCGCGCACGCGAGCGGCACGGCCCACACGAGGCCACCGACGAGGAACGCGGCCGCGTCGTAGATGAAGGTGGCGGTGCGGCCGTCCGCCCACCCCCATGAGACGGGCGCGGTGATGAAGGTGAGCGCGGCGAAGACGAGCGCGAGCGCGTCGCGCTTGTGAGCGGCGTCGACCTCGCGCAGCTTGCCGGCGAGGTGGCGGATGCCGCGCCACGTCTGGCGGCCGCCGCTCTTGGCGAGGCGGCCGGCCTGGTCGAGTGCCCACCCGATCGGGTCGCTGCTGGTCTTGCGGGCGGCGGTGCGCGGCCGCGCGGTGGTGCGGGCGGTGCGGCTGGTCGAGGCGCGGCGGCCGCTGCTGGTTCGGCGCGTGGCGGGCTTCTTGGCAGGCATGGTGTCCTCGCAGGCGGTGGGAAGGGGGTGGGCCCTCATGCGGGAGGGGCCCACCCCCGGGCTATGAGGCTGGTGCGATTTCGATCACGCGGGGCGGGGATTGGAGGCCGTACCGGGTGACGTCGGTGGCGCGGACGTCGGCCATGGCGTCCAGGGCGGGCATCTGGCCGCGCTCGCCGGGCACGTGGCGGGGGCGGACGCCGAGCGTGATGACGCCGATCAGGGCGGCGCCGTAGCAGTCCATGTAGTCGCGGCGGTAGGCGCGCACCAGGTTTTCGCGTTCGCGCGGGTGGTGGTGCTCCTCCGGCAGCTTGCGCAGGTGGGCGCGGTGGGCGCGGGCCGCGTCCAGGGCGGCCTGGTCGACCTCGCCCAGAAAGTCGGGCATGACGGAGTTGATGCGGTGGTGGACGTCGGCGCGGGCCGTCCAGGTGAGGGTGGCGTCGCCGTCCGAGAGCGTCACCGGGACGCCGTTGTGGAGCCAGCCCCCGACCCGGACGATCAGGAGGCGCGCAAGGCGGAGCCGGATCCTGCCGAGCCCAGCCCTGGCGGGGATAACCGTGCGGCCCAGCTCGACCGGCAACGCGCCCTCGATGCGGCGGACGCGTGCGCGGGTGGCGTAGGCCAGGGTGGAGGCGACGTGATGCTCGTCGCGGCTGGTGGCCCGGTCGGCGAGCTCCTGGGCGGCGGCCGCGCGCAGGCGCCGCTTGTCCAGGTCGGTGAAGTCCAGCATGAGCGTGTGGGATCTTTCTGGGGTGGGGGCCCGCCCCCCGGTTTGCGCCGGGGGGTGGGCGTAAGTCCGTGGGTTAGGCGACGGCGAGGTGGCGGCGGCCGCGCACGTGCTGGTCGATCCAGGCGAGGGAGCCACGGTCGAGGCGCTTCATAGCGCGGGTGACGGTGACGTAGGAGAGCATCAGTTCCTCGCGGTTGACCGGCGTCTCGCCGGTCATGCCCGTGTTGGGGTTGGGCTGGCGGAAGTCGTTCGCGACCCGCACGTCGTGCCACTCCAGGCCCTTGGACTTGTGCGAGGTGCAGACGATCGTGTCGCCAGGCCCGGCCTGCTCGGCGTCCTTGACCCTGAACGCGGCGTCCTTGATCTTCTCCACGCCGTGGGAGTCGACCAGCTCGACGAACACCTTCAGGTCCTGGCCGAGCGGGTCCTGCTCGACGTAGTCCTGCAGTTCGGCCCAGTTCGCGAAGGCGCACAGGTCGGGGTGGTCGGTCAGCGTGCCCTTCTTCAGCATTTCGGCGGCCATCGCGAGCGAGGCGATCTCGCTGCCGCCGCCGACCAGCGCCGGGGTGCCGTTCTTGTCGAGGATGTCGAACACCTGGCCCATGGCGGCCGCGTTGGTGCGGCACAGCACCGCGTCGGGCCGCTCGATGGGGCCAACGGTGGAGCCGACCGGCTCGTGACCGTGCAGCCGCAGGGGCGCGCCGAGCAGGGTCAGCCACTTGTTCGCCTCTTCGGCGATCGCCGGGCCGAACCGGAAGGACTTGGACAGAAACAGCGACTCGTCAGCGGGGAAGGTGCCCAGAATGTCGATCGCGCCGTTCCAGCCGTTGATCGCCTGCGCGGAGTCGCCGACGATGATCCGCTGCAGCAAGGTCTGCATGTCCAGGTAGAGGCTCGCAGCGACGGGGTTGACGTCCTGGCACTCGTCCATCATCACGACGTCGAACGGCAGCGTCTGGCGGTCGGAGCGGGCGAGCATGAGCTGCGCCATCTTCAGGTAGTAGTCGTGCTGCCACTTCAGACGGCCGTTGGCGGAGCGGATGTCGGCGCGGGCCTTGTCCGCGACAGGGAGGATGACCTCGCGCAGCCGCTGAATGTCTTCGGCCTTGCCGATGCCGAGCGGGGTGGGGATGTGCTCGGGCCCCAGCTCCAGATCGGCGCTCTTGCACCACGCGAGCACGGCGCCCATAGCGAGGCGCGCGCGGGCGGCCGGGGTCAGCACGGTGTCGGAGTTGATCCGGACGGGGCCGACCTGGTCGAGAATGTCGGCCTGCACCTTGGCATTCTGCCGGTTGCCGTTGATCCGGTCGAGGTGGCGGCCCCACCGGTTGAGGAGCATCGAGCGGGCGTACGAGTGGTTGGTGTGCACCATCACGTTCTTCGGCATCTTCCGCATGAGCTCCTGGCGGACGCTCTTGTTGTAGACGACGCACAGGATCCGCTTGTCCGGCATAGCGCGCGCGATCTCATTGAGCGTGGCGCTCTTGCCGCATCCGGCTCCGGCCTGGAACTTGAGGGTCTTCCCGGCCTTGGCGGCGTCGATCGCTACCTGCTGCTCGTCGGTGGGACGCATGTAGTTCATTCCTCCTGGACTCACCCGATGGGGCCGCATCCCCTTCGGATAGATCCATAATACAGGAGATTTATTCTCTTGGGTAGTGGGGCGGGGAAGAGGCCCGTTCGCGGCCCCTCGGGCCTCGCAGGACGCAAGCAGAAAAAGGTGCTTATGTCCCCTGCGACAGCAGCCCGGACGCACAGGGGGGCGGTGCCTCGTGGCGCCCACACGAAAGACCCGTACGGCCGCCGCCGACCAGGCGGCGGCCAAGACCGAGACGCCTGGTGAGGGCGCGGCTCCGCTGGAGCCGCAGCCGCCTGCGGGCAGCGCTCCGCTGGAGCCGCCCGCCGGTGACGATGGCGGGGTGTCCGGGCCCGCGCCTGCGCAGGCTGCACCGGTCGCGCCGCCCGTCCCGCCCGCCGCGCCGCTGGCTGACCCGGATGCGCCCGCCGGTGACGAAGGCGGGCTGTCCGGGCCCGCTCCCGCGCAGGCCGCGCCGCTCGAGCCGCCGGCCGCACCGGTCGCGCCGATCGTGCCGCCGGGCCCGCCCGTGGACATGAAGATGATCGCCACGCCCGGCGCCGAGTTCGTCGACCTGGTGTGGGACGACGGCAAGCCCGCGGGCCCGGACGAGCTGTTCGTCGACCCCGGCAGCCAGTACACGTACGTGATGACGGCGCGGGCGATCCACCGCCACTACTACCTGCCCGGTGCGCGCCGCCTTTCGGGGCAGCTCGTGTTCCCGGAGGGGTGGAAGGTCGCGCGTGAGCACGCCGACCGGATGACGGCCGACCTTCGCAGGCTGCGCGAGGAGCAGGCAGCGGCGGAAGGTTGATGAGCTCCGCGGCCCGCTCTGTGGGGGGCCCTGGGCTGGTGGCCGGTGACGTTCTGGGGGGATGCGTCACGTCTGGTAGCCCGTCCCGGGGGTGCGGGTCGCGGACAGGGTCGGGCTGGGCGGGGCGGCGACGCTCCCGCAGGGGCTTGCCCGGGCGGCACTTACGGATGGGGACCCGGTGCCGCGCCTTGGGGTAGCCCTTCGGGGACGGGGGGCCGACCCGCCCAGACCCGCACACGCGGAGCACGAGACAAGGGGTGGTCGGGTTGGTGACGGCTGAGCAGGTGGCCATTCATGCCGGGCTGCCGCTGCCCGTGAAGGAGGAAGACCTCCCGGCTGTCCAGGAGGCGATCGCGTCCGCCCAGCGGCGGGCGGCCGCTTACCTCGGGCGGCCTGCCGTCCCGACCGAGTTCACGCAGTCCGGTGTGGTGGCCGGCCCTTCGGGGTGGCTGCTGGGCCAAGACCCGGTGATCGAGGTCATCTCGGCGGTGCCGGAGGTCGACCAGGTGGGCGGGTACCCGACCGGCCGATACACGGTGAGGTATCTGGCCGGTTTGGATCCGGCGGCGGACCCGGCGTACGCGGCCGCGCTGGATGAGTGGGTGATCGGGGACGCGGCCGCGTCCCCGCTGGTGCGCAGGATCGCTCAGAGCGCGCCCGGCGCCCGGATCATCAGCAAGGTCAACGTCGAGGGCCAGGGCGTCGACTACGAGTCCACCGCGCCCGCGGGCGGGCCGGGGTCGGGGGCTGCGGGGGCTCCCCCGACCCTGGACATCCTGCAGAAGTGGCGGCAGGTGGCGGTGTTCCAGCGGCCCGGCATCGGCCCGCACCCGGCGCGGACTGGGGCGGCCTGGTGGCTGTGATCGCCCCGGACACCACGATCGGGAAGCGGGAACCGGTCTGGGGTCGCGACGGGCACGGCACCCGCGTCGTCGTCGACCCCGGCGAGGTCGTTGGTGCGCGGCCGGCGCGGGTGGTGTCCGAGCCCGCGACCGATGGCGATGCGGCGACGGGGCCCGGCCGGTGGGTGCTGGCGGTAGACCCCGGACTGTGGCCGCTGGCGGCCGGGGTAGAGCTCGCCGAGCCGGCCGGCTCGGGGCGGTCGTGGACGGTGATCACGGCGGATCTGCGGCCGTCCGGGTTCGACCCCGCGGTGTCTTATATCAGGGTCGAGGCGTCACTGACTGCTGGCTGACGTACGGGAACCAGGGCGTACTTGGCGGGGTGCTGTCGTACGGCATTGGCGGGGTAGTCGCCTTCCTGGTGGTGGGCATACCAGATCGCGTTGGCGACTACGCCCGCGAGGAGATAGCCGGTCTCGTTGGTGGGTAGGTTCGTGGCGGCCCGCATGCCGTACTACCTGACGCAGTGCGGATGAGACACGGTACGCCGCTCCCCCATTAGGTACATGACCAGCCTGGTGGGTGCTGGGATAGGCGGTGGGGGACCCGATGGGTTAGCCACGATGGCGATTACGGCATGGGGGACTGGTATCGCTGGCCGGTTTCGTGCGTACGCGGGTACGCGCGTACCCGCGCGCGAGTGTAAGCCAGCCGATAGCCATTCGGGTGGATAGAAACGCCGCTGGTTGGTGGGGGGCATGGGAAGGCCCCCGGCGCCGTGGTGGCGGCCGGGGGCCGGAACGCAGTCGGTTAGATCACAGGTATTGATCGTGCTCGTGAACGCCTGCGTCCATCAGGGCAACCTGCAGCATGTGTTCGGGGACACCGTTTTCGCGTGCCTGCGCGACCAGCTTCTCCCACCGGCCTTCGGTCTCGTAGAGAGCTTGCTGGTCGGCGTAGAGCTTGCCCGCCAGGGAGCGCAGCCTCCACCGCCAGTCGTCGCGTTCGGCCTTGGACAGTTCGACGACGGCGCGTCCGGGCGCCTGGCGGGCGCGGCCGCGCGCAGCCCCCCGCGAAGTGTCCACTTTGCCCCGATTTCGCGCACTGGCTGTGCGATCCCGGGCGGTGCGGTCGGACTCGTCGGCCTCTTCCCGGCCCTCAAGTTGATCGTCGCGGCCGTTCTCCCCCTCTCGGGTACTCGCGCTAGACCCACCCGCCTCGGGCGTCTCACGCTCGCTTTCAGAAAGGCCGGATTCGCCGGTCTTCTCGGCGCCGAAGGGAACTTCGAGGTCTTCCTCTTCGCCCAACAGATCGGAGAGCTTCTTGCGCGTCTGCGCGGCAGACATCAGTGCATCACCTTTCTTCACGCGGCCGACAGCCGGGACAGTTCGAGTTCGATTGCGGTGTGCACGCGGCGCTGATCCCCGCACGCGTTGGTACCGTTGCCGCCCTTCCAGTGGGTCAGCGGGACGCCGTTCTTGATGCTGTCGCTGTAGGCGACGTACGACCGCGTGAACGCTTTGAAGTACGGCACGTGCCGGGCGTCGAACGTCTCGCGCGCTTCCTCCACGAGCGTCACGCCCCGGTCGCCTGCTGGCACTTGAACCATCAGCACGCGGTAGGGGACGCCGAGCGTTTCGCAGACCTTCGCGGTCAGCAGTGTCGGGTCCAGCGAGTACGGGTCAAAGTTGAACGGGATCACGGCCAAGTCGGAGCTTTCCAGCACGGCCCTAACGCGACCCTCGTTCTCCAGCGATCCAGGAGTGTCCACGTACGCCCGGTCGACGGTGCGGATGCGACGAAGCTTGCGGAGCTCGACGGCGTCATGCTCGCTGTACACCTCAAGCCCGGCGGGTAGACCGTGCCGACCCCGTTCGAGGAGCCGGGCCGCTTGCGCCAGCGTGTTCTGCGGGTCGCCGCAGATGCCCACCGCCGTACCACCGGCGTCGACGGTCATCAGCGCTTGGTTAAGGGTTGTGGTGCTCTTGCCGACGCCGCCCTTCTGATTGACGACGGCGATTATTCGTGTATTGGGCCGCAACTGCTGCCCATCGGTCGCGGCCGCCGCCAGGGCGCCGCTTTGTGGACTCACAGGAAGTAGCCTTCCTCTCGTTCGGATGTTCAGCCCGCCCCTCTGGTGAGCGCCGTGAGGGGCGGGTGTTCCGAACCGTATCCCTTATGAGGCCGGCCCCGCTGCTATCGAGCGGGGTGCGCCGTCGCTGTGATGGTCGCCACGTAGCGGGGGCGGCCGTCCGCGAGCGGCACGTACCCGCCGGCGACGGCGGAGGAGACCGCGGTGACGACCACCTTGTCGGTGGTGCCCTCGGGCGCGGTCGGGAGCTGGCGGACGATCCGCAGCGCCGTGTAGAGGATGCGCCGCAGCTTCGCCTTGCCGATGGTGGGGCCGTCGATCGTGCCGAGCGCTTCGAGGGTGATGCGCTGGCCGACGATCTCGGCGTCGAGGTCATCGGTTCCGCCGGGGGCGTCGGCCACGCGCAACCGCGGATACGGGGGCTCGTGCTCGCCGTCGACCCGGCCGGGCCCGCCGAGCTCCGCCGTCATCTCCGGGTGGCCGGACAGGTAGGCGATGATCGGCGGAACCGCGTCGGCGTCTTCCAGACGAGCCACCGTGTTACTCGCCCTTGACCGGCGGCTTGGTCTTGACCGGCGCGGGGGCGGGCTCGCCGTTCTCGACGACGGCGGGCTTGGCCGGCGGGTTGACGCGCTTCAGGGCCGTCTCCGCGGTCTGCGGGCGGCCCGGCTCGCCGCCCTCGACGAAGCCGGCGCTGAACAGCCGCATCGCGTACGCGTACGGCAGGGTCAGCTCCTCGCCGGTCTGGTAGGTGCGCTCGGGGAGGCCGAGCTCGACGGCGTCCTCCTCGCGGAGCGGGTGGGCGAGCTTGAACTTGCGAAGGTCGGCCGACATCAGGTCTCCCCTTGGGTTGGTGTTCGGTGCCGGGGAGCATGGTGGCCGGTCGACGTGTTTACGTCCTGGCGGCCGCGGCGCGGGCCGCGGTGGCGAGCCAGCCGCCGCCCTGCTCTGAGAACTCCGACTCCGCGATCCGCGGGTAGCTCACTTGGATCTTGGCGGAGACGCGGGAACGTCCGACCGCGACCGGGGTGCGCGTGACCGCCTTGGCGATCACGCCCGGCAGGCCGCGCGACTCGCACCGGCAGCGGATGCGCTGGTGGAGGGGCAGGCCGGGGTCTCGCGGCTTGTCGGCCAGGTCCCAGCCGGGCACCGTCTTCCACCCTCCGGCGGCGTTCTCGCCGTCCCGGCCTTTGCGCACGTAGACGGCTTTGGGGAGCCGGTAGGGGACGTTGGCGGGGATGTTCTGGCCGTGCGCTTCGGCGTGCGAGGGGCGGACGGATTCGTTCTCGCTGGTCTCCCACTCCTTGGCGTCCGGGGCGTGCCGGCGGACTTCCCGCTCGGCGCGGTCGGCGACGTCGTCGACGGCGCGCCGGACCACCCCGGCGGCGACTTTCTCCCGCAGGCCCCGGCTGAGCTTCACGCGTCCCACAGCCGTGGACGGTAGCCGGGTCGCGAGGTTGCGTCCGTGGGGGACGTTAACGGCTCATTTGTGCAGGGTGCGCGGCATGACGGCACACGATGTGGACCCGCAGGAAGTTGCCCGGCTGTACCAGCAGGAGGGCATGTCGACGCGGCGGATCGCCGCTCGGGTGGGGGTGTCGCACACGGCGGTGCACCGGCTGCTCAAGCGCGAGCAGGTTGAGCGGCGGCCGGTCGGCGGCGTGGCCGGGCTCCAGGTGTCGGAGGGGCGGCGCCAGGAACTGATGGAGGCGTACCAGGCGGGGATGCCGCTGCACGACATGCGCGCCGCGTTCCGCGCGTCGGACAAGACGATCAAGAAGGTTGCGCAGGACGCGGGCCTACCGGCACGGGAGCGGGGCGGGCCACGCGTGCACGACTGGGACCAGATCGAGCAACTGCACCTACAAGGCTGGCCAGCCCCGGCGATCGCCGAGCTGCTGCACGCCGGGGAGGGGCATGTGCGGCACATCCTGCGCGAGCAGGGCTATGGCCGAGACGTGGTAGAGCTGCCGGACGCGGAGACGCTGAAGGGGCTGTACGCCGAGCTGGGGTCGGTGGCGAAGGCCGCCGCGCGGTTGGGCGCGGCCCGGGATCGGGTGCGGGACGCGCTGGTCGCGGCCGGGGTCGAGATCCGGGCGCGGGCGCCGAAGCCTGCCCCGGGCAGGCCGCTGCCGGACGGGGAGACGCTGCTGCGCCTGTACGGGGAGCTGCGGTCGGTGGCGGCGGTCGCCGCCGAGCTGCGGATCGACCGGGAGCGGATACGCGATGGGCTGGTTGCGGTGGGGTGGACGCCGGGCCGACCGCCGGTCCCGACCCGAGTCGGGCGGCCGCTGCCGGACGCGGACACGCTGAAGGGGCTGTACGCCGAGCTGGGGTCGGTGGCGAAGGTTGCCCAACGGTTGAGGGTGAGCCGGGATCGGGTGGGCGACGCGCTGGCGGACGCGCAGGCGTGAACAGCCGGAAGGGACGGCAGCCACGTACCGGCTGCCGTCCCTTCCGGGTGTTCGGGACTAATTGGGGCTTCCGGCCGCTGCAGGGGCGAGCGGCTCGGTGACGTCGTCGGGGGTGTGGTGGCCGTTGCTGAGGGCGGCGATCACGTCTTGCACCTCACGCTCGGCCGCTTCGTCGTCTGCCCTGTGAGCGGCGGGCGAGCTGCTCTCGTGGGCGTGCTCGCTGTCGTCGCGAGCGCTCACGCGCTCACGCTCGCCGCTCGTCGTGAGCGCGTGAGCGATGTCCGCGCGAGCGCTCACACCGCTCGTGACGTCGTGAGCGGCGCTCGCTCGCTGCTTGATGTGGGCGATGAGCGCAGCGAACTCGGGGAGCGCTCGGAACTGGCCATGCCAGCGTCGCCCGGTCGCGGCGCTCACGCTGAACCTGCTCGCGAGGTCCTTGGGCGCGGGGATCTGGCTATCGCGCAACTGCGCGCCGAACCAGGTGCGCGCCTCGGCGGGCGCACCCTTGTCCGACTTGTTCTTCGGCCGCCGGTACGGCTTGCGCGTGGGCGCCGGGGCAGGCGGCGCCGGGGCGGGAAGAACAGGAGCCGGATGAGCAGTGTGGGCGGGCTGTTCCTCCTGGCCAGAGCGGATCTGCCCCTGCTCCTGCTCGGGTTCGTTCATCCAGTCACGCGGGCGCCTGGTGAGCAGCGCGTCGCGCGTCATGAGCGCGTCCAGGTCAGCGAGGAACTGTCGCCTGCGCTCAGGGTCCCTTGTGAGCGATGCGTACTCCATCGCCCGCTCATGAGCGGCATGGAACACCTTGAGCGCTCGCCTGCGCTTGCCCGAGCCGCGGCCGGTGAGCGGGAGCCACTGACCATCAGCGCCGAGCACGAGCGCTCGCGCTCGGGTCGCGGTGATCGCGAGACGCATGAGGTGGTGCTGCGCGCTCACCTCGCTCGCTGAGCGGTCGGTCGGGTCGGCGAGGCCGATGCGAACGAGCACCCGCTCAGGCGAGATCCGCCAGTTGATGCGTGAGCGCTTGCGGCCGGTGATGTGAGCGCTTGCGGTGGCAAGGCTGCGCTCCCACAGCCACGCGGCGATGAGCGGCGAGGCGAGGCGGAAGAGGGCGCCAGCGAACTCGCCGGCGTCCAGGGCGGAGAAGACGCCGGACGCGGCCGCGAACACCCACACCGCGATGCCGTCCACTCCCGCAGTGGGCTTGCGGTCGGACCTACCTTCCTTGAAGTCCTCTGAGGTACGGCGCATCGTGTCCTGGCCGCGCAGGGCGGAGGCCAGGGCCGCGACCTCGATGAACGCGAACAGGAAGAACCGCGGCAGCGGGGCGATGTCCAGGACGTCGCCAAAGAACAGCCACATACCCTGCGCACTCACGCCCTGGGCGAGGACGGCGCCCATGATGGTGAGCCGGTCGGACATGCTGCCCTTGGACAGCAGCCTCCGAACTCCCCGCCAAAGGGCTCTGAGCAGCCAAAACGTTGCCACGGCGGAGATGAGGATGGGCGCGATGTCCCACCAGGACAGGCCAAGACCTGCGATCCACTCAACAAGGCGTTCGATCACTATCAGTCACTTCCAGATGTCCACGGGATGTCCACGGCGATGTCCACGTGGATGTCCACGAGAGGGCGTTGTGGACATCCACCCCCGTACGCGCGTGCGCGCACGTGTGTACGGGAGGAGGGGCGGGGGGTGGGACGGTGCCCGCCCGGTTCGGTCACGATCTGTGCCCGGGAGGCGGGGCCTGAGCCCCTCCCCCGGGGTGGGTTCGGGAACCCCTCCCCCGGCCTGGGAATCCGCAGGGATCTGCCCAGGTCGCAGGGGCTGGGATGGGGGTATATGCGCAGGTCACGGGGGTGTCTCCCCCGTCTCCGTGTCCGGCGTCTCCTCCGTGTCTGTCCGGCGGGCGCGAATCACCTCTTCGGCCTTCAGCGCGCCGGCCACGAACCGCTCCTCCCCTACGATTCGGCGCGACTTCCCGCGCTCCGGCGCCTCGACCAGTCCCCTGGCTCGCCACTCCTTGCGGCGCTCGCTCGCCCACTTGCGGCCGCGCTGCCCGGCGACGGCGGCGTCGGACTCGGCGGTGGACACCCAACCGGGGGAGAGGTGCACGGCGACCAGGGCGCGCAGGTGCGGGTCGGCGATCTCCTCAAGCAGGACGTCGGTGGGGATGTCGAGCCGCTCTGTCACCTCGACGCGCGGCTCGTTGTCGGCGGCGGCCGCGACCGCCAGGTCGTTCTTGCTGGCGCGGAGGCTCGCGGTCTTCCGGCGAGCGCGAGCCTCGTGCACAAGGAGCTGCTGGTCCTCGCTGCAGTGCATGATCAGGTTGTCGGGCAGGTCGGCCCACCTGTCCCGGTAGTAGGGCAGCCGGGTCGCGGTGGACTCCTCCAGGGCGGGCGCAAGGTGCGCGGTCTCGGCCGCCACGGCGGCGAGCTGCAGGTCCGTCACTTCGGGCGTGAAGATCAGGTCGGTGCCGTCGTCGCCCGCCTGCTGGTGGTAGAACGCCCCGGCGGGGAGGTGGGTGGTGTCGCGGCCCGGTTTGCTCCAGCCGCGCAGCAAGAACTGGCTGTCGGCCTTCTGTCGGGTGCGGCCGGCGAAGTTGTTGGTGAAGTTGGCCAACAGCTTGGGGTGAACACTGTCCTTGTTCCAGTACTGGGCGGAGGCGAGGACGGCGGCGTTGTAGGCGCGGACCTGGGCCAGTGCCTTGTCACTGTCGTCTACGATCTGGTCGTTGCCCTTGCGGGTCTTGCCCCAGGCGCGGCTCATTTCGTCGCCGAGCACGAGCACGCCCGGGTAGAGACTTACCGGAAGCACCTGGTTGTGCTCGGGCAGCAGCAATTCCGCGCGGAGCGGAGGCATCGCGGCGAGGTCGGCGAACACTTCGCCAGCCTGCTTAGGGGTCACGGCCAGCCTGTCGATGCGGGGGAGCAGTTCCCGGTAGACCTGGCCGCCGGACTTGAGGTCGATCACCCAGATGATCAGGTCTGGGCAGTGGGCGTACAGCATGGCGATCAGCCGCATGAGGTTGCTCTTTGCTGAGCCGGTCATGCCGCCGAACGCGGCGTGCAGCCCGCCGTGTCCCTTCACGAAGGGGTTGAGGTAGAACGGCTGGTCCCCCTCGGTGTTGCCGAGCCATACCCGGTCGTATGCGGTGCGGGGCGTCTCGGGAGGGTCGAACGCGACCGTCTGCGCGGTGATCCTGGTCTCGTGCTGAATCAGGATGACGCGGGCGGCGGAGTTGTGGCGGGGGTCCTGCACGATCTCCTTGATGGAGCCTGCGGGCCAGTGCATGCCCGACTCGATCTCGGCGATCTTCTTCTCCAGGATGCGGCGGGTCACGCCGACCGGGAGCAGCAGCGGGTACTCCACGCGACCGCTGCCGGAGACTGTGGGGCTGCCCTTGACGATGATGCGCGGGAACCCTAGTTCGGAGAGCACCTTGGGCAGGGTTTTGACGGCGACGCGGACACGTTCGCGGATCTTGCGCCAGTGGCGGGCCCGCCGGTCGAACCCCCACCCGCACGTGGTGGCGAGGGTGAGCACGCCCCACGCGATGGCGGCCGGGCCGGTGAGGGGGTCGGTCTGGATGGCGGCGGCGGCCCACGTGGCGAGAGCGGCCGCGGCGCCGGTCGCCGTGGTGGTGGTGATGGGTAGGAGGTCGTGCTTGGTCAGGTAGCGGTGGATGCCGGTGACGGCGGCCGCGAGCACGGGCATGGTCGCCCACCACGGCACTTCGGCCACGTGGGCGATGGTGGCGGCGACGTAGGTGCCGGCGGCTGTCCACCACGGGGTGTGGAAGTCGCGGTGCCGCCACATCCGCTGAGCTTCTTTCGTGGCGGCCCAGCGGATCGGCGTCCACACGACGTGGTAGGCGACAGCTCGGACGGCGCGCTCCAGCAGCCCGCGGCGCGGCTTGGCGGGCGCCTGGGGTGCCTGCTCGGGAGCCGGGGGGAGCGCGGCGTGCTGCTTGCCGAACACGGGGCTGGTCCTTCCTGCGGTGGCGGGGGGTGGTGGTTAGGCGGGGTTGGTCTGGGTGGCGGCCTTGTCGGCCGGGGCCGCGTCAGCGTCGGGCTGGTCGTCGAGGTCGGCGGTCATCTGGGCGCGACGCTGGTGGATCTGTGCGCGCAGGGTGAGCGTGTCGCGCAGCGCGAGGATCGTGACCAGGGTGAGCCCGCCCGCCACGACGACGATCACGAGCAGGGGCAGGACCAGGGGGCCGACGTCGAGGGCGGGCCCCAGCGAGGTCATGCGGATGTCCACGTCCATGGCGGCGGGTGTCCTTTCAGGCGGTGGCGAGCTGGGGGGCGTTGGACGGTTCGGGGGTGGCGGTGAGCTGGTCGATGTGCCACACCAGCCACTTCGCGGCGATCCATAGGGCGGCGAGCAGGAGAATGGCGGCCTTGATCACGTGGGGGGTGAGCTTGAGCGCCATGTGGGCGAGCCCGGCGAGGATCCACGCGGCCAGGCGCAGCGCCCACCAGAGCGCCACGGCGCTGGTGCGGACGGTCGGCCAGGCCAGGAGGAACGCCCACCAGATGGTGTTGCCGTGGCTGGCGAGCGCGGTGAGCGAGACCTTGCGCGGGGTGATCTTGCGGGGGTGGGGGACGTGGCGGGTCCAGAACGATGCGAACGTCTCCTGCTGGAACCGCTTGTCGGGGCGGGCGGGAACGATCACCGACAGGGTGAGAAGTAGGGCGAGGGCCCCCAGTTCAGCCACGGCAACCGCCTCCGTTGCAGGTGCAGGGGGAGACCCGGTTCTCCAGCACAGACGGCGTGGTGCCGTCCGCGAGCTCGACGGTCACGAACGCGCCGTCGCGAGCCAGCTCTGTGGCTGGCTGCTGCCCGTCGACGCACACCCGGGACGGGCGAGGAGCCTGCTTGGGCTCGTCGCCGCGGCGGGGGCGGATCCGGATCATTTGCACTTCTCCCTCTTGGCCAACTTCTACCTAGAAGCTAACTTATAGGTAGAAGCCATGCAAGAGGAAGTTGTTGACGATGACTGTCATTGCCGATAGGTCTGTGCCAGCAGGGGGCGTGTCCGCGCTGCCTGCGTACGGTGCGGCGATTCGAGTGGGAGTGATGGGCGTGGTTGAGTCGATGCGGTATTTGGAGATCGCCGCCGCTCTACGCGATCGCATCGACTCCGGCCAGTACGCCCCCGGCGACCAGCTCCCATCGGAGGCAGAGCTACGGCAGGAGTTCGACGGAGCCTCCGCCAACACCGTGCGCCAGGCGCTGGCGGTGCTCACGAACGAGGGCCTGACCCGATCCGAGCGCGGCCGCGGCGTGTTCGTCCGCTCCTACGACCGGACGCCGGTCGACGTCGGCCCGGCCGGTGGAGAGCGGGAGTTCGGAGCGGAGGTGGAGGTGCAGATCATGCGCACCCCCGCGCACCTCGCCGATCTGCTGCCCGGCGTGGCCCGGGTCGTACGACGACGGGCGCTCGGCGGCGCGCTACGCGCCTCCTACTACCCGCGCGAGCTGGCCGACGTGGTGCCGGAGCTGGCAGAGCCGGAGCCGCTCCCCGAGCTTGATCACGTGTTGCTGACCCGGGCCGGCGCGGGCGTGAGCGAGGGGCAGACCGATGTGGTGGCGCGGATGCCGACCCCGCAGGAAGCGGCCGCGCTCGCCCTGCCGCCGGCCACGCCCGTGCTTGAGTACCTGGCGACGCTGGTCGACGCAGACGGCGCGGTCCGCGTGGTGCGTGAGGCGCTGTATGCGGGGGACCGGCACAAGCTGCGGATGCGGCTGCGCTGAGCTCGGTCGGGGAGAGTAGTGTTGGGGTGTAGTTGTGCTTACATGGCCGACTTCAGCAGGAAGCCCCGGGGTCTGGAGGCCAGCCGTCACCCGGGGTTCTGCTTACTGGATGATCACGGGCCTGGCCTCGTTAGAGGTTGGGCCCGTTCCGGTTGAGCAGCCAGTCGACCACGATGAGCGCCCCGCGCACGGCGAGCGCCGCCCAGTCCCAGAATTTCTGGCTCCTCTTCCCGTCGTCGTCATTGGGCATGTAGTCCTCCCCTGGTTGGGGCCCCCGTTGGTGATGTTGGGGGTGGGGGCTGTAGACCCCCATGGGTGGATCTACAGATCCCGGGGAGGAATCCCGTCGACGATGACGAGGACAAGCCTACGAGGCCCGGTCGTGCGCCGCGTGAGGACTCTGGCGGGCGTTGGGGGCCGTGAACGCAGGAAAACGTACGGTCATTTAGCGCCAGAATCGCAGCTAAGTACACGTGCAGTGCTCGGCTGGAGTGACCTCGGGCGATCGGCCCATCCGGTGTTCGCCGGGGAGATCGTTAGGCCGTTATCGGTGTGACGGGACGCGTCGGCAAAATCAAGATCCACAGACTCATGTCACGATTTCATAACGAACAAAGGGGCGTCGTTGCCCGCCTCCGAAGCCCGCGCCGCTGGCTAGCCTCACACCTCCCCGGGTACATTGCCGGTATGACCACCGAGACCCCCGACTCGCCTACCCCCGAGCAGGAGCAGCCGTATCCGGAGGAAGCGCGCGCCGCCGCGCTGGACTCGCTGCGCCGCATCATGGGGGAGCCGTCCGCCGAGATGCTCCAGGTCGTCGCCGCCCGCGACGAGGAGATCGTCGCGCGCCGGGCGCACGCCGCGTGATCGGACGGGTTCTCGACTCCAGCTCCCTGGTGGCCTGGGGACGGAGGACGTCCCCGTTCGTCGACGCCACGATCTGGGCGCGGGCAGAGCACGCCGGGTACGTCGTGCCGCTGGTGACCACGGGGCCGGCCGTGGCGGCGGCGCTCGCGCAGCTCCCCGAGTCGGCGGCGCCGGTCGTGGACGCGCTGCTGGGGATGGACGTGACCATCGTGGACGACCTTGGCCGGGAGAGCGCGCCCGGGGTGGCCGCGCTGCTGCGGCCGCAGCACGCGGCCTACGCCGAGCAGGGTGTCACCGCGGCGAGCGTCGTCCTGGCGGCCCGGCGGCGCGGCCTGCCGGTCGTGACCGCCAGTCCGCTGCCGCTTGTGGCGTTGTGGCCGGACGTCGAGATCGACCTCATTCCTTAGCTGGTCGGCGGGTCCGGCAGCAGGACCAGCTTGGCCAGGCGGAGCCCGGCGTCCTCCAGGTGCCTGACGGCGCCCCAGTACTCCCGCTCGCCCTCAGCCAAGTCGAGATCGGCGTAGCGGCCAGGGCTCATCCACCGTGCGGTCTCGGGCTGGCTGCTGGTGGCCACCACCACGTACCCGACAATCTCCTCCTCCGCGGCTGCCGTCTGGCTGGTCTCGTCGATGCTGGTCATAGAGTGTTTCCCTTTCAAGGGGCGGGGCCGACACCCCAACCTGCGGGGGTGCCGGCCAGACGGGTTAGGAGGCGGCGGGCACGCTTTCGCGCTGCAGCCGCTCGGTCAGGGTGGCGAGGACCTGCTTGCGCTGGCTGCGCCAATCGGCGGGCATGAACCCGGTGTCGGGGTCGACCAGCTCGGTCATCCGGTCGACCAGCCACGCGTACTCACATCGGTAGTCCTCGGTGAGCTCGTCGATGGCGCGGTTGGTGGCGTCGGCGAGCACCGTGTGGTGCCGCTGCGCGGCCAGGTGCTTGAGATCCCGCTGGAGATGCTGCTGCTCGATCCAGCGGGCGCGGACGCTGGCCAGGTAGCGGAGCTGGCGGAGCTTGCGCTCGGCAGTCTCGAGGTCGAGCGCGGCCAGGTTGAGCGACAGGATCGGGACTTCGTCGCCCGGGTCGACGTCGATGCCGAGCATGGCGCAGGTTTCGCGGTGGATCTGGGCGAGGGCCTGCCCCCACAGGTAGACGATGATGGGGTCGCGCAGGGTGCCGTCGATGCCGTCGTTGCTGCGTACGTCGACGCCGACCCGGTCGACGAAGTCTTCCCATTCGACGTCGAGCGTCCGGGCTGCGTCGTCGTACGTCGGGGTGAGCAGGCCGCGCCGCGTTGCCATGGCGAAGAACGCGTCGTCTCCAGTGGGGGTGCGGTCGGCGAGCTCGGCGCGGCCTTCGTCGGCCAGGAGCTGCCGGCGGATGTCGGTGACTTCCTTGCCGTGCAGGCCGGCGAGGGCCCACCGGGCGGCGCGGGTGACGGTGATCGGGGCGGGCGGTTGGTTCTCGGCCTGGCGGGCGGCGCGGCGCTCGCTGTCGGTGACGGCGCGGGCCACGATGAGGCGGTTGGAGACTTGGCGGGCCCGCTGCCAGGCGGCGCGTGCCTTGCTGCGGTGGCCGCGGATCTCTGCGCGGGCTGTGGCGACCCGTAGCATCCCTTCCAACGCGATCAAGGTATGGAGCCAGTCATCGGCCCAGTCGGCGCTCCTGAGGAGCTTTGAGGCGCTTGTGGGGGCTTTCCCAGCGGCGTCGGCCAGGACGACCGCGGCGAGGTTGGGCTGGCTGGCGTTCATGATCTCGACCATGCGCTCGGCGGGGGTGTCGGCGGGCATGGCGGCGATGTCCTTGGCAGTCACGTGCCCGGCGGCGGTGGCGGGGTCGACGGCGGTCACGGGTTCTCCTGCGGGGGCTGGTGGTGGAAGTCCATGTAGTGCTGGTGGAAGGTGCCGGTCGTTTGGCGGCGGCGGCGGAGCGGGCAGCGGGGGATGAGACACCGCCATCCGGCGCCGGTGGGCGTGGTGCGGGGGAGGCGGCGGGCGGTGCCGGGGGCGCGGGCGGCCGTGGCGGTCCCGCCGCGGCGGTGGCGGGTGCCGGGCCAGGGCCCATCTCGACCGACTGGCAGCGGTCAGCGCGCGGCCCGGAGCGGCGGCACACCCATGCGCGGCCGCCGGCCGGGGCCGGCTGGTAGAAGTACTCGACCGGGTAGCTGGTGAGCTTCGCCAAGGCCTCGACCTGCGCGGGGGTGGGGCGGCGTTTGCCCTCTTCCCATTCGTCGACCATCGGCTCTTGGCCGCCCAGCGCGATGTCGACCTCGGGCCCGACGAGCTTGCGGGAGTCGAGTGCGGTGGTGATCCAGTACGGGACGGGGACGGCGGTCCCGGCGGCGATCTCCTCGCGGAGTCGCTGCCGGGCCGCCGCCGCGTCGCGGGCGGTAGTCACCACGGTGTCGGCATCCGGTGCGACTCGCCGATTACGCGCACCACGGTGGCGTCGTGCATGATCCGGTGGACGATGCGGCCGCCGTACAGGTCGATCAGGTTCGGCTGGACGGGCCGCTGCTCGGCCGGGGTGTCGGCGAACCCGCGCTCGTCGTAGGGGAGGTTCGTCGTGATCACGGTCTTGCGTCGCTGGGGGTTGCGCACCCGGGCGTCGATGAGCTGGTACGTCTGCTTGCGCACCGCTTCGCTGACCTTCTCCGCGCCCATGTCGTCGTAGATGAGCAGATCGCACCGCTCGGCGTACTCATAGGCGCGGGGGTTGCCGCCGGGGCGGAGCGCGTCGTGGAAGTCGGCGACGTTCCAGGCGACCACCCACAGGTCGCGTTCGTGCGCGGCGTGGTTGCCGAGCGCGAACGCGGTGTGCGTCTTCCCGCGTGAGTTCTCGCCGACGAGGATCAGGGTGCGGGAGCCGGTGTCGAGCCAGTTCGACACCTTGCCGTCCGGGTCCTGGTTGGGGTGCAGCTCGGACAGGTCGGCGGCGACGTAGTCGGCGTAGTCCTCTTGCAGGCACCGCTGCCAGGCGTCTTTCCGGAACTGGCGCTGCAGGGCGAGCGTTCCGGCCCGGTGCTCCTCGCGCGCCTGCACGCAGGCGGGGCAGGTGCCGATGTTGCGCAGCAGGTAGTCCTTATCGCCGGGCCGGGGGCAGGTGCAGCCGGTGCTGAGCTGGCCGCGCAGGTGAATCACGTTGTCGTGCGCGCGTGCCAGGCCAGCGGTCGCCCTCTTGCGCACATCGGTGGGCAGGCTCTGCAGCCAGGCCGGGTTGCCCAGGTCAGCGGGAGGCGTGTCAAGGCTGTCCCGGTTGCGGTTGCGCGCCTGGGCGAGCAGCTGCTGGTCCTCGCGGTCGCCAGCGTTCGGGGCAGTGACGGTCATCCGAAGGCCCTCCGGTTCTGCTCGTGGGACTCGTCGTCGGAGTTGACGGGCAGGTGGTTGCCGGGCGTGCCGCCACGGGCGCCGCTCCCGCCGGGGGCGTACTTGAGGGTGTTGCGCATCCAGGTGCGCCATGCCGCCACCCAGTCCCGGAACTCGTTGTCCTTCGCCCGGTGGTGGTCCAGGAACTGAGCAGTCTCCATCACAAGATCGGCTGTGATGCCGTTCTCGCGCGCCCATTGGCGCATCGGGAGCGTGACCTCGATCCGGTCCGGCGCGGGCGTCATAGGGGCCCTACGGCGCTTCCCGGGAGTCTTCGACGACTTGGAGGCGGTGATCTCGCCTGTGCCGAACAGCGTGCCGTCGTCGTCGGCTGACGTCTCCGCGCCAGCGGCCGTGGCAACCGATGCCGCGTCAGCGACAGGGTCTCCTTCTGGTTTTTCTCCCTTCCCGTTCGTCTCATTCTGTTCATGTGCAGTTTTCTGCTCAGGGCTCGTGCAGTTTTCTGCCTGGGGCTCTGCGCAGTTTTCTGCCCGGTCCCCCTGCGCAGATTTCTGCTCGGGGTCCTGACCTGCGTTCTTGGGTGCGTCGGCTGCAGGGCGGGGCTGGCGCTGCTCCGGCAGGAGCGGCTGAGCAAAGAGCCGGTACAGGCTCGATCGGCGGCCGCCGTTGTCGTGATAGCGCGCGACCACCACGAGGAACCCGGCCGCGATGAGGCGGTTGATCGCGTCGTCGATCGTCCGTATGGACTTCTTGTGGATCTTCTTCGCGAGGGCCTTGCGCCCCGGGAATGCGCCGTTGCCTGAACGGGCGAACCACACGAGCGCGATGAACAGCCGGACGTCCACGTCCGAGAGCTCGGGATGGAAGGTGACAGCGTCGGGAACCTGCCGATAGGGCGGCTCCTCGTAGACGAGTTCGTCGCCGGCCTCGTGCTGGTCGTTCTTGGTGCTCACCGGGCCGCCCCAGCGGGCACCGTGAGCGGGGATGCAGCGTTACCGCGCGCAGCATTAGCTACGCTCATTGCGGCCTCCTCATGTTCAGTGCAAGGGATGAGCGAGGCAGCCGTGGGGCAGGGCGTTCCCGCGCCCTCCCGTTGGCCGCAACGGCGGCTCCGCAAGGGGTCGCCGTTGTCGAAAGCATGTTCGATTTGTTTACACTCTATCGCCTGATGATCAGCTGTGACGCTGCTGGTGGAGGGCTGTTTTCCGGCCTTGGCGATGATCAGCGTCACGGGTTGCTCCGTACTCGTCTCCGGGGTTCCTGCGCCCTATCCGGCGGGTCGGTCGCTGCCGTGGCGGCGGAAGCGGCCGGGCCCCTCGGATGAGGCGCGGGGAGACAAGCACGTGGGGGAGTTAACGTCTAACCAGCAAGATCATTTCGGTGGAGGGCCTTTCTCCGGATCCGGCGGCGCCGCTCCTCGCGCTGCTCGTCCGGCATCAGCCCGCCGTGCACACCCCACGTGTCGTTCGCACGCAGCGCCCAGTCCAGGCACTCCGTACGGACAGGGCAGGGATCGCACACAGCCCTTGCCCTGGCCTCGCTGAACGGGGGACGATTGCCGTCCTTGTCGGCGTCGGCCTCGTTGTCCGGGTACATCACGTACAGCGGCACGCCCTTGCAGACGGCCCGCTTGGGCCACTCGGCGAAGACGATCTCCATCCGGGCCCGATGGGTCTGGCGACGGAACTCCGCCCCTGAGGCAATCACCTGCACCTCGTTCACTGGTCGGGTCCTTCCTCAAGCTGGGGGGTGGGGGTGCTGGTGAGGATCTGTGCAAGGAGCGCCTGCAGTTCGCCGGACTCCCACGCCGCGCGCAGCACTTCGGTGGCGTCCTCAGCCGCCTCGAACGTGGGCGCTGGCTGGTCGAGCGTGACCGCCACACCGGGGATGTCGATCATCTCCCCGGTCCTGGGGTGGACCATCTTCAGGTCCTTGCGCGCCGCACCGCTGGAATCGGCGGCCTTCTTGAGCTTGTCGTGGAACGACTTCTGCACCCGGTCGACAGTCACCACTTCGGTGGGAAAGTGCTCCTTGGCCCACGCCGCGTACGCGTCGTCGTCGACGATCGTGATCCGCAGACGGCGCTTCGGCATGTGGATCGCTCCGAACCGGCGGCCGCCGACGTAGGCAGGCTCTCGCGCGTCCTCACCCATCACAGGGCGGCCGTTGGGCTGGGTGGCGAGGAGCTGAGCCTTGGCGTGGTCGTCCTGGGTCTTGATCGGACCCTTGGTAGATGTGAGCCAGCGCAGCAGGGCGAGCAGGTCGCACATCTTGGCGCGGTCGATGAGGGCCGCAGCCCCCTCGGAGGGGGCCGGGCTTTCATCGGGAGCGGTCACGTGTCCGCCCCCACACTGGTCGGCATCTCGGCCTGGTTCAGCTCGGCCATGCGCGCCTCGTACACGCCGCGCAGGCTGGTCTTCTCCGGGTCGCGCAGCTTCCCAGCGTCGATGGCGGCGATCATGTTCTCGCCGACGAGCTGGAGCGCGGCCACGGTGGGCGCCTGCCCGATGGCCTTGGTCACGTCGGCCACCACGCGCGGACTGGACTGGCCGCGCTGCAAGGCGGCCGCCTCCTTCCACCGGGCCCGGATCAGGTCGACCAGCGGGAGGATGCTGCCGTACTCGTCGACGACCGGCAGCGTGTGCATGCCGCGCTGCTCGGCCTCGGTCTTGACCGCCATCAGCTCGTCGGTGGTGACGTCCTCGGCCAGAACCCGCGTGCGGTAGTCGAGGATGGACGCCTGAGGGATGCCCTCGGCCAGCCACTTGCCGATCAACTCACCGAACTCCTCGCCTGGCAGGGGCACCTGCATGCCGACTGCGGCCTCGGGCACGTCGTGCAGCCGCGACTTGGTGATCGTCATCGTGTGGGACAGGTCCAGCGTCCCGGCGAGATCGAACTCCGACTCGAAGTTGTCGCGCTGGTCCGGCTTCAGCCCGATCTTGACGGGGGCGGGCCGGCCCTTGTCGTCCTCGCCGATCGTCCACTCCGTCTTCACGCGCAGCGTCATGATCAGGTGGCCGGGGTAGGACAGGAGCGCTTCGAGCATCTCCTGCTCGACTGGCCGCACCTGGTCCCAGCCGCCGAACGGGCCGGACTTCTTGGACTGGGAGACCCGGTCCAGCATGCCGCCCTTGCCGGACCAGAACAGGGAACCGGAGTCGACGATCAGGCAGTCGATGCCCTGGGCGGCGGCGGCCGCCGTGGCGGCGGTCAGCGCCTCGGGGGAGTAGTGCGTCACCTTGACGGTCTTGAAGGGAACGAACCGGGAGTACTTCGACGCCGAGCCGCGCTCGGTGTCGATCACGCCGATGATGCCGTCCGGGCCGACCAGCCCGCGAGCAATGCGCAGCGCGGTCATGGTCTTGCCTGAGCCGGAAAGGCCATCGAGCACGATCCGGGCCTTCTCCGACGCGGGGGTGGCGTCCTCGAATACGAAATGCATGGGAGCTCCGTCCTGGAATCTGCCCGGGTGAGGGCCGCAATCCCTCGCCCGGAGCCATGCGCCTGCCATGTCCCAGGAAGGGGTACGGCCGCGCAGCATAGGCCACACGCGCCGTAACTTCCTGGAATATTACAGGCTATTTATCTCCAGCCTAGTGGTAAGCCCACCGACCGGTCAACCCACACCCACCCCCACCCGGTCGCGACGCAACCACCCACCAAAAGCGCAGGTGAGAGCCCACCACCCATAACGTTTGCTGAATTCGCCCTTACGGACCCGCGTTGCGATCTCTAACCTTGGCTTGGAAGCGGGTACCCACCCGACCGCGAGAGCCGCACATGGCGAGCACCCGCCGCGAGCCAAGGAGCCTTCCCCCTCATGCCAGACCCAGAGATGCACGACCATGACGCCGAGAGCCCAAACGGCCACCTCAGCGCCGACGATTTGAACGGCGCCCAAGTAGGCAACATCGCCTACGCCGCCGTCCTGGCGCTCCTGGCCGACACCGCCACCATGCTCGTCCCCACCACCGTCCAACGACGACGCGGCACCGCCGGCCGCACCCGCGCCGCCGTCGAGCTCCGCCGCATCCTCAACGAGCTACTCGACCGCGCGATCACCGCCGACCGGCTCGACGGCGCCACCTGGCAAGAACTCGCCGCCGCGTTACGCCTCCCAGACCCGGACGTCGCCGCCATCCACTACGCACACCTCGACTGGCCGCACCTCGCCGACGACCCGCGCGGCGCATGGGAAGCCTTCCACCGGTCATGCCCCGAGCAACTACACGACTTCTGCCCCACCGACCCCGCGGCCGCCGCCCGCCATCTCGATGACTGGTACTACAACCATGCCGACCCGCGCGACCCCGCCCCACCGCCAACCCGAGCCGTCACCGCCGGCCTCTAACTCCGCAACGATGCGGGAAGGGCCCGCACCCTGAACGGGTGCGGGCCCTTCGCCATTTTGGAGTCTGGGGCGTGTGCGGGCGCCTGGCGGATCAGACGGGGATTGCGGCCCCTACCCGCTGGCGCCCGGCACACCACAGTCGGGACCAAGGTCCACGAGATTCCAGGAAGAATCGGCCCACCAAGGGGCTCACTGTGCCCCTATGATGACACGCCCTATACGGACCTGTAACCATCGCCCCGAGAATCGGCGTCGTACGGACCCCCGAACGACTCACCTGAGTCCGGGTCAGCCATACCCTCCGCGGCGGGCCCGCTGCCGTCCACCTCGCCTGGCTCGCTGTCGCTCCTGCGCGGAGCCACCAGGTTGTACACGTACGACACCACACCCGCCAGACTGGCCTGCGCGCCCGCCAGACCCAGCGTCTTCAGATCGGCTGTGCCGCCCTGGGCGACGACCGCGACGGCAGGAGCGCCGGCGACGATCGCCGCCGCCAGGATGTTCTGCCACACGCTGCGGCCCGCCCGGAACGTCGCCTCACCCAGCGCGCCCGCGGTGGCCGGCTTGAACCGGGTGTAGAGGAAGGCCAGCACCGCGGCGAGCCCGGCCTGCCCACCGGCCAGGCCGAGCGCGCCCATGTCGGCGGTGCCGCCCTGCGCGGCGGTGACGATGGCCGGGCCACCCGCGATGATCGCGACCGAGATCACGTTCTGGAGCAGGGACCGGCCAGCGCGTACCCACGCGTCCGGCACGAGCTTGTCGAGTCGATGAACCATGGTTCCCCCCATGGGTCGGAAATGGATATCCGCCCGCAGGGTGACGTGTTCGCCCGCTTACGTCCTGCCGCAGGTCAGCCCGGCAGCAGACGGTCCAGATTCGAGATGACCACGCCGAGCACCGACACGCAGATGGCCACCCACGTGGAGAACCGGCGGGCCCCTGCAGCCGTGGTCTCCGCTTTGGTCCGCTCCTGCGCCACCTCGGTCTGGAGCCCGTGGATCTGCTGCTCGTGCTCCTCCAGAATCTCCATCACCTTCTGGTGGTGCTCGCTCTCGACCTTGGCCAGCGCGTCATGCCGCTGCTCGGCCTGCTGCAACTGCAACGCGATCACGTCCAGGCGGCCGTTCGTCCGGGTGAATCCCACCTCGAGGAGGCGGATCACGTTGGCGAGCTGGCCAGTGAGCCCTGGTAGATCAAATTCCTCGGCCACACTGTCCCCCTGCTCATCCGGCCGTCCCCTTGTCGCCGCGCACGATAGGCGGTTCGCCCGGTTGCGTCCGGTTGTGAGCGGTCAGCGGTGCCAGCCGCCGAGCGCGACCGCGCTCACCGCCCCCGACCCGGACGGCCGGCGCGCCCGCACCTCGACCCGCTTGCGGTCACCGAAAGCCCACGTCTCCGGCAGGAACCCCGTCACGGTGACCGTGCCGGCGCCGGAGGAGGAGACGCTCGGCCCGAGCGGCACCCCGTCGACGGTCGCCTGCACCTCCAGCGCCCCGCCCACGTTCACATCCACCGCCAGCGAACTGCCAGAGCGGGGGAACACGGTGAACGCGACCGACTCGAACGCCGTGCCCGACACCGATGCGGCCAGCGGCGAGAACGTGATCGCTCTCATCCCGATCTGCAGCTCCAGCCGTTCGACCCGCGCCCGCAGGTCCTTGATCCACTGGACCAGGTGGACCTCGTTCAGGTTGCCCCTGTTGATCCGCGGCATCACGCCTCCCCGGTTACCGACGTGGACAGTTCGGCGGTGGTCACCGTCACCCGCTCGCCCGCCTCCGTGGCCGGCTCCACCTGAATGCTGATGATCTTCATGGGTCGGTCGAGCCCGGCCGACCCGTCCGGCTGCTCCGGGTACTTGTGGTCGGTGATGACGACCTGCGCCTCTGACCCGAGCTCCCACTCCCACCAGCGCGTGTCCGGTGAGATGTTCAGCTCGAACTCGAACACCTGCTTGGAGCCCCTGGTGGTCTCGGCGGCGCGCTGCGTCTCGGCGTTGAGCGCGGCCTGGCTCGTGAGTCCCTCGAACTGGAAAGCATCCTCGGTCTTGGGCCAGCCTTGCGCGTGCAAGTCGTCGTGGACCACCTTCCCCAGCAGCACCCCGCCGGAGGGGATGGCCAGCTTGCCGTACACCACGGTGGCCAGCCCGCGCCGGGTCGAGACCCGGAACTTGCGGACGTTGCCCGGAAACTCCAGCACCAGATCGCTCGAGGGCGGATCGTCTCGGTTCACCCGCCGCAGCTCCACCTGCGGACGGTCGTTCACGTTGTCCCAGTCCGGTTTGCCCCACCACTCGAACCCGCCCGGCGCCGCCGCGATGTCGGCCGCCGTGTCCAGCACCCGGGTGAAGTCCTCGCTGCGGTACTCGCGGTCGACCGCGATCGTGCCGGCCACCCCGCTGGTGCGCATCCAGCGTTTGTCCGCCGGCTGCGACGCGAGATCGAGCAGCCAATCGATCTCCGTATGCGCCAACGTCGCCGCGCGGGGCCCGGTGAACGACACGAACCGGCGGCTGTAGATCACCATGATCTCTTCGGCGGTGATCCGCTGCACCCCCGTCTCGCTGTCGTAGTCCTGCGGGTCGATCACCCGGCCGATCCACACCGGCCGCTCCCCGCGGTACACGACGACGATGGTTCGCTCCGTCAGGGTGGCCGCCTCCACCCGCCCCACCGAGTAGTTCTCGTCATACAGCGGGATCTCCGCGCCGAGCTGGCCGCTCCCGCCGAGCGTCAGCTCGAACGACACCCCCTGCAGGGGGAGGCTGTCGATGGGTTCGTGACTCATCCAGTCGTAGAACACGTACTCGAACGGCGGCGCGGCGCCGCTGTTGTCCGGCAGGGTGGTGGCCTGCACCACCTGCTTGGCGGACCGGTTGCCCAGCTCGTCCACCGCGTCCACCGCGAGCGGGTACATGATCCCGGCCGTGAGCCCGACGAACGTGAACACCTGGGAGGGCACGGTGGCCAGGAGCCGAGTCCCGAGCCACAGCCCATACCCGGCCAACCCGACGTTGTCGTCGGTCGAGGCGTCCCAGGCGAGGGTGACGGCGGTCTGCGACGTCGACACGATGCGGACGTTACCCGGCCGCGTGGGCGGCGTCGTGTCCACCTGGGCCTTGACGGTCTTGGTGCCGATCTGGCCGCGGTTGCCGAGCAGGTCGACCGCGTTGACCCCGACCGTGTAGAGGCCTCCCGGCGTGAGCCCTGAGAACGTCCGCGTCCTGGCGGTCTGGTCCGCGCCTTGCTTCTGCCCGTTCAGGTAGATGCCGTACGCGACGACGGTCGTTTCGTCGTACGGCTCATCCCACGCCACGCTGATCGTGCCCGCGCCGAGCGCGGTCACCCGAACGACCGGCGGCAGCGGCGGAGTGGTGTCATTGATCGGCGTGATCGTCAACGAGCTGGACTTCTCGGACCGGTTGCCCATGCCGTCGACGGCGTCGACCTCGAACACGTACGGCACGCCGCTGGTGAGCCCAGTGAACGTCTTCGACCGCCCGCTCTGGTCGCCGCCCTCCTGGACGCCGTTGCGATAGACCCCGTACCCGGCCACACCGGTCCCGGAGTCGGTGGACGCATCCCACGCGATCGTCACGCTCGTGGGAGTCATCCCGGTCAGCCGGACGTTGCCGGGCACACTAGGCGGTTCCTCGTCACGCGGCGGCCCCCAGATACCGCCGGCCCACGCGTACTGGCCGCCGCTGGCCAACCCGGTCACCAACTGCTTGCTGACGCTCAGGCTGCCGGACAGCCACTCCTGGCTAGAGGTCGAGGCCCACACCCGCTTGACCGCGCCGTCGTTCCAGTCCCTGAAGGTGTATCCGCGATGGCTGAACCCGGAAGGCCAGGACACGGCAGTGTTGTCGGTGCCCTGCACGTACACGGCCGCGCCGAGCAGCGCCACGCACCCGGCCGGCAGATCGCTTCCGGACAGGAACGCGCTGCCGGACGTCACCCCAGACGCCGACCCGTAAAACTCCTGCGCGCCGTCCAGCTCGTACATCCAGATGAAAAGCCGGTCAGTCGAGTCGGTCGTGGAGACGGTGACGGAGGAGTCGCCAGCGGAGATCTTGGACAGCATGCGCAGCCCGAGCGTGTTACGCGCCCACTCGTGCTCGACGTACCCGCCGGACACGCCGGACACGGACGAGTAACTGTTGACGAACAGCACGATCCTGTTGCCGGGCGTTGCCGTCCCGAACGAGTAGGAGTGGCTCGTCCTCGGTGTTTGCGTGGTGTACGGCGTCGCGAACCGGACAATCCCCATGACCCGCCCCCGGATGCTGCTGTCTGCTCAAACCGGGGCGGATCATGCCGTTTTGCTCCGCTAACGTCCCCCGGACAGGGTCAGGTCCAGGCGTCGTACGCCTCCAACGCCAACCGCGGCGTGCCCGGCTGACCCGGCACAGGGGCCCCCGCGACGGTGATGGTGTTGGTGCCGGGGATGAGCATCCACCACGCCGGCCGACCGGCCAGCGCGGACCGGCCAGGCCGCGGCTCCGGCCACACCTCTGGCGGGACGTGCGCCCACATCTGCCGCACCCCCAGGTCGATCGTGTACGAGTACGCGGTGTCGGCCGGGACGAACCCGCCAGGCTTCGCGCGCATCACCGTCCCGGACTCCTCATGGGTGATCGTCCAGTCCTTGATCGGCCCGAACAGGCGGAGCCGGGCGGGGATGGTGCGGTAGGTGCCTTCCATCGTGACCGTGATCTGGGCCTGCCCGGGCAGCGACCCGATGACCGCGGTCGCCCGCACCGGCGTGAGGGCGTACCGGCGCGGATCGGATGCCTTCACCGTGATCCGCCACGTGAACACGTTCGCGGACCGGTCAGTGATGGCGGGCGGGTCGTTGTCGAGCCTGACCCGCACCTGCCGGGCCATGCGCGCGTCGATCACCCGCAGCAGCGCCTGCTGGCGAGGATGCAGCAGCCCGACCAGCCGCTGCTTGGCCGCCAGCATCGCCATCCGGGACGGCGCGATCGCCGTTCCCTCCAGCACGATCAGGCGCTGCCCGTACCGGCCGGCGCCGTCCTTCTCCCCGTCCACGCCGCCGAGCGGCGCCGACGCTGGCGCGACCGGCGGCGACGACGACCAGCCCTGCACTCCCGTGACGACCCAATCCACCCCGAACAGGTCGCGGACGTTGCCCGCCCACCCCAAGATCCGGTACACGGGCGTCTCGATCGGCACGTACGGCAGCGCCGTCGTGGCCACCTGCTGGGTGTTGTCGAGGGACCGCTGCCCGATGGTGTCCACCGCGGCCACCCGCACCCCGTACGCCCGCCCGGGGGCGAGACCGGTGATGGTGTGCCGGCGGGTAATCACGCCGTCCACCGTGTAATCCACCCCAGGGGTGGTGTGTACGGTCTGCCCGTCCACCCGGATCTCGTACCCGACCACTCCGAAGTCGTCGCTGCTGGCGTTCCACGCCACCTCGATCGAATCCTCCCCGGCCGCCGCGGTGAGGACGGGCGCGGTGGGGTCGACGTCGTTGAGCGTGCGCACCGTCAACTGTGCCGGGGTGGGGGAGCGCTGGCCGAGCTGGTCGACCGCCCACACCCGCACCACGTGGTCGGTGTCGTCCGCCAGCTCGGATCGGGACACCTGCCGCACCGTGGTCCCGGTCGCTGCCGTTGTGCCGTCGATCGTCACGTCGTACCCCGTGACGGCCACGTCGTCGGCGGCCGCGTCCCACTCCACCGTGAACGAGGTGTAGGAGACGGCGGTGGCGCGCAGGTTCGGCGGCGTGCCAGGCGGCACATCCGGCGGAGTCATGTGGGTGAGCTGCGCCTGGCTGGACCGGTTGCCGGAGACATCTACCGCGTCCACGGCCACCTGGTAGGTGGTGGCCGCTGACAAACCAGAGAACACGTACGACAGGCCAGCCTGGTCGCCGCCCTGCTTGACGCCGTTGAGGTAGATGCCGTACCCGGTCAGCCCGCCCGGGTCGGTGGAGGCGTCCCACACCACGGTGAAGCCGTATGGGCCGCCGCCGGTGACGCGCGGGTTGCCCGGCACGGTCGGCGGCGTGGAATCGACCTCCGCCTGCACTTGGATGCTGGCCGCCTTCGCGGACCGGTTACCGGCCCCGTCGACCGCGTCCACCGCGATCGTGTATGTCTGGCCGGCCGTCAGCCCGGAGAACGTCCACCCCAGGCCCGGGTGCGCGGCCACCACCTGGGCGCCGTCCAGGTACACCCCGTACCCGGCGACCCCCGTCAGCGCGTCCGTGGACGCGTCCCACGCCACCGAGATCTGCGTCCCCGCGGCCGCGGTCGCGTGCAGGTTGCCGGGCACGGTGGGCGGGGTGCCGTCCGTCGTCACCACCAGCTGCGCCTTCGCGGACCGGTTGGCGGCCGCGTCGACGGCGTCCACCGCGACCGTGTACGCCTGGCCGGCCGTGAGCCCGAAGAACTTGCGCATCCCGCCGCTGGCAGGTTGGGCTGGCGTGGTCTGCGAGATCGCCGTCTGCGGGGATCGGTTGCCGCTGGCGTCGACGGCGTCGACGGCGAGCGTGTACGAGGTGTTGGGCGTCAGCCCGGTCACCTGCCCGGTCAGGGTGGTGACGTCGCCGCTGCGCTTGACCCCGCCGACGTAGATGCCGTATCCGGTCACGGCCACGTTGTCGGTGGCGGCGTCCCAGGCAAGGTTCATGTCGGTGGGCGAGGTGGAGGTGACACGCACGTTGGGTGGCGCGGTGGGCGGCGTCGCGTCGGTCGTGCCGTAGCCGACCACTGCGAGCGGGGTGGCGTTGGTCGCGTGCACCGGCAGGTTCGACACGGTCCAGGTGCGCGAGCCGGCGGCTGGCATGGCGCCGGAAGCGAAGGCCGAACTGGACGAGGCGGCCGTGGCCGTGTGGTTGGCGGCCATCCCCTGGTTGTAGGACAGGCCAGTCAGCGCATTGCCCGTGGGCGAGTTGACCACCAGGAAGACGCGGCCCGCCGCGCCCGCGGGGACCGTCCCGCTCGCCGACACAGTGTTGGCGTTCGTGGCCTGCCCCATGGCCGTGAACAGCCGGGTCGGGCAGTCGTCCCGCTCATACACCACGGCGTGGGTCTTGGCGTCGGTCGAGGCGGTGATGTCGACGGACGTCTCCGCCCCTGTCGCGATCCGGCTGTAGACGGCGACGTAGTTGTACGCCAGGAAGCTCGCATCCTGCGTCCACGCGACCCCGCCGGTCGCCGCGTTGGTGATGGAGGTGAAGCTGCTGATGACCACGATCAGCCGCGCCCCTGGCGTGGGCGCGGTGAAGGTCACCCGATGCGCGCTCCCGACGATGTTGCCGCCGCTGTAGGTCGCCGCGACCCGATTCGCCACCGTGCCCCCCGCATCCCCGACCAGCCCCTAGCAAGCGGGCATCTTGCCGAGTCGGGCGGCTACCGTCCCGTCACTGCCACGCGTCGCTCGTCTCGATTACCAGCCGCGGCCCGCTGGCCTGGCCCGCGACCACCCCGCCCGACAAGGTGATGGTGTTCGGGCCCGGTCCCAGAGCGAATCGTGCAGGGAACAAGCCCAGCAGTCGCCGGCCTGGCCGGGGCTCCGGCCACACCTCCGGCGGCACGATCGACCACACCACCCGCGACGCCAGGTCGATCGTCAGCTCGTACCGCGAATCCGGGAGCACCGTGCCGGGCCGGGCCCGGATCTCCAGCCCGAGCTGCTCCAGTCGGATCACCGGGTTGGCGACCGGTCCGATCAGCCGCATCTTGGCCGGGATGGTCGGGTAGTCGCCGGCCAGCGTGATCGTGGTGGAGCCGGTGGTCTGGCCTGGCGCGAATTCGACCTCGGCGTACATAGGCCGCACCGCATAGCGGCGTGGATCCGGCGCCTTCACCGTCAAAGCCCACGCGAAAGCCCGCGAACCCCGGTCGGTCACCTCAACGCCGCTCTCAAGCCGCACCCGCGCCTGCCGCGTCATGTGCGCCTCGACCACCCGCAAGACGGCGACCTCCTGCGGGGAGAGCGCCTGCGTCAGCCGCTCCTGCGCGGCCAGCATCGCCACCCTGCTCGGAGCGATCGCCACCCCCGACAGAATGACGATCCTGCCGCTGTACCGGCCCGGACCGGAGAAACCGCCGTCGTCGCTGTCGGAGTCCGCCGACAGCGCGATCGTCTGCGCGCCCGCCGACCAGCCCTCCTCATCCTCGACGACCCACTCCACCCCAGAGCTGTCGCGGGCGTTGCCGACCCAGCCGCCGAGCTCGAAGGTCGGGCTGGCCAGCGCCATCCAATCCGCCGACAACACCGTGACGCTGGTGGTCGAGGCGGGACCGCGCGCCGATCCGGTGTCGACCGCCCGCACCGCGACCTCGTACGTGGACCCGGCCTCGAGGTCCTCGATCACATACCCGAGCGCCGTCGTCGACGTCAGCACGCTCCCGTCAAGGAGGACCTCGTAGCGGGCGATCGGAAGCCCACCCGGGTCGGATGGCCCCCACGCCACGGTGATCTGCTCTCGGCCGGCCGTAGCGGTCAACCCGGGCGGCGCCGAAGGGTCCGCTCCGGCCAGCGTGGACGCCGTCAAGGACGCCTTGACTGACCGGTTCCCGGCAGCGTCGGCTGCGTCCACGGCGATGGTGTAGGCGTGGCCGCGAGCAAGCCGGGTCACCATGTAGCCCAGCTCGGCCTGATCGGGGCCCTGCGGTACTCCGTCCAACCAGACGCCGTACCCGGCGACGCCGACGTTGTCGGTGGAGGCGTCCCATGCCACCTGCAGAGAGGTGAGCGTCGCCGTCACCAGGCGAAGGTTGCCGGGCGTCGTGGGCGGGGTGACGTCCACCTCGGCCACCACGGTCAGTTGCGCCTTGGGGGAGCGGTTGCCGGCGGCGTCGGCCGCGTCCACCGCCAGCACATAGCTCTGCCCGGCGACCAGCCCCGCGAATGTGTAGGAGGTGGCGGTCTGGTCGGCTCCCTGCTTGACGCCGTTGCGGTACAGGCCGTACCCGGCCACCGCCTGGTTGTCGGTGGACGGGTCCCACTCCACGCTGATGGCCGTACCGGTGATGCTGGTGGTGCGCAGGTTCCCCGGTGTGGTGGGCGCCTGGCCGTCTGTTGAGCCGTACCCGACCACGGCCATCGACGCCTGGTTGGTGCTGACGACCAGGTTGCTGAGGGTGAAGACGCGTGAGCCCGCAGCGGGCATGGGGCCATGCGCGAACGCGGAGTTGGACGAGGAGGCGTCCACGTAGAAGTGCCTGACGAGCCCGTTGTTCCACGTCGCGTCGGATGCGCTGCCGTTCGGGTTGTTCACCGCCCCGAACACGCGGCCGCTGGCGGAGGCCGGGACCGTCACCGCCGGCCCGGACATCGACGATGTGGTGGTGCTGGCCTGCGTGGTGAACAGCTTGGCCGGGCAGTCGTCCCGCTCGTGTAGGACAGCGTGCAACCGGGCGTCGGTCATGGTCAGCGCGACCGACGTCTCCGCCCCAGTAGAGATCTTGGAGTAGACGTAGACGTGGTTGAACCCCAAGGCGTGATGGTCTTCGGTCCAACCGGCAGGTGCGGACATCGACAGCCACGATGTGACCACGAGGATCAGCCGGGCGCCCGGCGTGGCCGGGGTGAAGGTGATCGTGTGTTCGCCGTTGCCGGTCGCGCTGCCGCCGTCGTAGGTTGCCGCGATCCTGTTCGTCATGCTCCCCGAGCCCCTCTTGTGCCTTGTCTGCGTGGGCCGCGCACGTCAGGGACCGGCCACCTTGGCGCCGTCGAGGTACACGCCGTAGCCGGTCACGCCGATGTCGTCAGTCGATGGGTCCCAGGCGACCGTGAGGGTGGTGCCGGTCACTTCGGTCACCCGCAGGTTGCCGGGCACGGTGGGCGGGCCCGCGTCAGCGGCGAGGATCTCCAGGGCCGCCCACTCCCACGACGGTGTCTGAATCCCCGCGGGCGCGTCGGCGTTGAACGTCACCGACTGCCCGGCCGCGCCGACCGGCGCGGCCTTCCGGATCGCCAGCCCGGACCCCGCTGTGCCGTAGACGTCCTTCATCGAGAAGCCCTCGGCCACGTCGCTGCTGGTGGGCAACACGCCGGGATTCCCAGCGATGTTGTTCTCGTAGGCGGCGCAAAACCCGAGACTGCCGGACGCGGTGGACGAGTACCCGCTGATCGTCGTGGGGTCGGTTGAGGAGGCGCCGGTGTTGGACGCGCCGACCGGAGCAGCCAGCACCGCACCGGTCACCACCCACGCCTTCAACCCGCCATAGGCGAAGCCGGCAACTGACAGAGCCACCGTCATCCCGGTCTTTGCTGTCGGGCAGGGCGCGGTCCAGATCCGCGCATGCCCAGAGGAGTGCGCGGCACGCGACGTCCACGTCAGGCTGCCGCCGGCGATCGCCGGAGAGCTGGCTGACCCGCTCCACGCGGCCACCAGCAGAGACTGGGCAGGGGCGTTGAACGCGTCCGTGGTGATGGACGCGGCCGCGCCCGTCTTCAGCGCCGGGCTCGTGATGGTCTGGAGCGCCACTGCTACTCTCCCGCCCCGTGAAAGATCACACCTCTGGCGAGTCCGGGATGGTACGCGGGAACATCGCTAACGGCCCGGCGGCACCGGACAGCCCTGATCGGCTGCTCCAAAGCCCCGTGATCGTGCTGTCGCCGCCCCGCTCCGGCTCCACCCTCCTGAGAGCGATCCTGGGCAGCCACACCCGGATGCACGCCCCCCACGAACCCCTGCTCAGCCAGATCACCGTGACCGTGCCCCTCGGGCCCGCCGCCGCCGCCATGACCCTCCTCGGCCACGACCAGGAGGCGCTGCAGCATCTGCTGTGGGACCGGCTGCTGCACCTGGAGCTCACCCGATCCGGCAAACCCACCCTCGTCCTCAAAAGCCCCACCGACACGCTGGTCTGGCCGCGGCTGGCCGCGTGCTGGCCGGACGCACGATTCGTGTTCCTGCTACGCCACCCCGCCGCGATCCTCGCCTCCTGGCGCGAAGCCACCGGCCTGCCCGCCGAGCCCAGCACCCACCTGCTCGGCCAGTTCACGCGCGCCGTCGACGAAGCCCGTCAGGAGCTGCCCGGCACCACCGTCCGCTACGAGCAGCTCGTCGCCGACCCCGCCACCGTCATGGCCGGCGTGTGCGAGCGGCTCGGCGTCGCGTACGAGCCGGGCATGCTTCACTACGGCCACCACGTGACCGGCCCGTTCGTGCGCGGCGTCGGCGACTGGCTCGACAAGATCCACACCGGCCGCATCCAGCCAGCCCGCCCCACCCCGGCCGCCGAGCTGCCGGAGCCGCTCGCCGGCATCGTCGCCGCCTGGGACTACACGTAGCCCCAGGCGGATTAGGACACCTCGGAGCCGAGCCGCCGCCCCGCGGCCCGCCCGATCGCGAATTCGCTTTGCCCCGGCTGCGGGTACACGTTCACGATCCGATCCCCGCCGCCGTCGCTACGGCGAGGTGACACCTGCACGGCCCGCGCCGAGCTGCGCCCCGCCCGGTACAAGCCGGACACGCCGCCCTCGTTCAGCGCCTGCACCGCGCGCGGCCCGCCGAGCGCCGCCACCGCGCCGGGCGTCAACACCCACTCGTCTTTCCCGGTGGCGTTCAGGACGCGGGAGCGGCCCGGCGGCAGGACGCCACCCCGGTCCCGGTTCAACTCCTGGTCCTTCTTGTCGAACCGCGCGATCACCTTGTCGATCAGCGACGCGGGGAGCTTGCCCATGAGCTGCTGCACCTGCGTCTTGGTGCCGATCGCTGACGTGATCGCGTTCTTCACCGGAGTGAGCACCTTCCTGGCTCCGGCGCCGAGTCCCTTCGAGAACATGCTCCGCACCGACGCCGACACCGTGGCGAGGATCTTCTCCAGCGGCGTCTGCTCCTTCTTCTTCCCGCCGGCGCTGCCCTTCGCCGTCGACCCGGACCCGCCGCCGGGCACGCGGCCGCCGCTGGCGAAGGCGAGCCCGCCGGACAGGAACCGGGCCGCGCCCGGGACGCCACCGACGCGGGCCGCCCGGTTGGCGCCGTCGATGAACCCGGGGCCCAGCGCCCGCGCCAGCTCCGGCCTCAGCCACGCCTCCCCGGGCGACACCGCGGCCAGCATCGTGTCCCGGCCTGGGCTGTAGCCGGGCTGCACCCCGTACGCCCCGGCGGGCACCACGCCGCCCGCGGCGAAGCGCAGCTTCGGCAGTTCGGGGAAATTGACCGCGCGGGCGATCGAGTTCCACACCTGCTCGATCTTGCCGTACGCGGTGTTGACGATCCACGCCAGCGGCGTGCGCAGCGAGTCCGGCAGAGCACCCCAGATCTTCGCGATGCCGGACTTCGCGGTGCCGAAGGCCTTCTCCATGGCGGACGTCGCCTCGGAGACCTTCTTCTTGGCGGGCGCCAGCCCGGGGTCGACCCCGGCGGCGATGTCTGACCACGTCTTCTTCGTGGTCGCTGGGGCGTCCTTGGACAACTTGAGGAAGGAGCCGCCGCCGGCCTTGATGAACGCGTCGATCTTGGCCTGGCTGGGCTGCTTTCCGGCGTCGATGTCGCGTTGGATGTCCGCCCACATCGAGCGGATGTTCTTGGGGGCGTCCGTGCGGATCCGCAGGAACTTGCCGTTCCCATCTGTGACGAACTGGCCCAGCTTCAGGCTCGCCTGCGCGAGGCCGGTGCCGAGATCGCGGTTGATGTCGGAGAGCGCGTCCCGGATGGCCTGCGGGGTGTCCTTCCTCAGCTTGAGGAAGGAGGCGCCGCCGCGCGCGATGAAGTCGTCGATCTCCTTCTGCGAGATCGGTTTCCCGGCTGCGATCTTGGCCTGGATGTCCGACCACATGGACTGGACATGCGACGGTGCGTCCTTCTTGAGCTGCAAGAATTTGCCTGACGCGCTGTTCACAAACCCGCTCAACTTGTTGGCCGCGACCCCGGTGAAGGTGTCCAAACCAAGGTTGACCTGTCGCCACCCCTCTCGCAGGTCCGCAGGCGCGTCCTTCGACAGCTTGAGGAACGCGCCACCCCCGGCCCGAATGAACGCGTCGATCTTCTCCTGGCTTGGGGAGATCCCCGCGTCAAGATCCTTCTTGATGGACGCCCACATGGCCTGCACGTTCTTCGGCGCGTCCTTCGCCAGCGACACGAACTTGCCGCCCGCCACGTCGAGGAAGCCGCCCAACCGTGACGACAGCCCGGCCGAGCCGCTCTCGGTGCCCTTGTCCAGGCCGCGCCACAGGTTCGCCCACTGCTCCGTGATGGAGGCTCCGGCGCCGCCGAACAGCTTCTGCGCCTGCTTGAGCGCGTAGGCGATCCCGTCCAGCGAGAACGCGTTCTTCACCCCGGCCCCGGTGATTCTCTCGCCGAAAAATCCGGCGATGCCGCCCTTGATCCCGCCCAGGGCGGCTCCGATCGCGCCCCCCAGCGCGGTGCCGATTACGGGCACGACGCTGCCGACGAGCGCCCCGATGCTCGCCCCGGCGGTGCCCTCCTTGAGCGCCTGGCCGAGCGCGCTCTCCAAGCCCTTGTTGTTGCCGCCCGCGATCGCATCGCCGATCGGATCGGCCAGAAGAGCGGCGATCGTGCCGATGATGCCGCCCTTGCCGACCTTCCCGAGCACGGAGCCGATCTTGCTGCCGGCCCCGGACGCCTTGAATTCCTTGCCCCAGTCGATGTTGCTCAAGAGCTCGATACTGGCGTCGCCGATGAAGTTGGCGAGACCGCTGCCGAGCCCCCTGCCGCCGGTCTTCTTGGTTCGCTTGCCGCCCTTCGTCTCCGGCGGGTTGGGCACGTTCCGTGCGCTGGTCTTGCCCTGCCTGCCGCTGCGGCCGTCGTCGTCGAGGTTGACCTTGTCCGCGTCGATGTTGACCGTGTCGACGTTGGCGGCAGGGCCGCCGTCCTTGCCGTCCTTGCCTCCGCCGAACAGCTTGGACAGGCCGGCCAGCTTGGACAGCCCCTTGGCCGCCTTCCCGAGCAGCTTCAGCCCGCTGATCAACCCGCTGATCTTCTGCGTGATCAGCCCGATCGCCGTGGCGGCGAGCGCGAAGATGGCCAGCCATTTGGCGACTTCCCCGACCACGGGGTTGTCCAGCAGGTCCGACATCCAGTTGACGACGTTGCGCAGCCACCCCAGGAAGTCGGTCAGGGTGCCGTCCACGACGATCGCCTCAACGAGCTTGCCCAGGAACCGCACCACGGCGCCGATCAAGCTGCCCGCCGTACGCATCAGCGGCACCAGCTCGTCGAAGAACTTTTTGAACCGGGCCTGGACCTCGGGCTTGTCCAGCCACTTGTTCAGGTCCTCGGCTCCTTGGGCGAGGTCTTCCAGCAGCGTCGCCCCGGACGGCAGCGCCAGCTTGGACACCTTGAAGATCGCTTCGCCGACGTTGGAGAGGACTCGCCACAGCCGATCAGCCGCCGCCCAGGCGTTCTGGAAGAACTGGTCGAGGCTGCCGTCGCTGCTGGCCCGCTTGCTCCACTTGTCGAACCGGTCCGCCAGGCCGGCGACCCGGTCGGCGAACTTGACGACGTACGGCATGGACACGTCGACGACCCGCGTGATCCCAGAGAACGCGGAGATCCCGGCCCGGCCGAACAGCGCGATGGCCTGGTTGTTGCGGCCCATGATCCGGCTGACGTAGCCGGAGAATGCTTTGCTGCCGATCAGCTCGCCGAAGTCGCGGGCCAGGTCGCCGATGACGTCGCCTGTGGATGACAGCCCTTGCTTGAGCGTGCCCAGCAGCGGCATCGCCGCCTCGACCCCGTCACGCAGCCCAGGCGCGAGCGCCTCCTGGGTCGCGACACGGATGTCCTTCAGCGCCGGCCGTACCGTGTTGTGCAGGTAGAGCACAAACTTGCGCATCTCGGGCGACAGGTTCGCGAGCGCCTGCGCGGCCGGATCGATCCCACCGCCGCCGGTCTGCCCGGCCTTGGCTGCGTCGCGCTTGGCCTTGGCCAGCTCCTTCTGCGCGTCCTTGAGCCGCTCGACTGAGAGCATCTGATCCCACAACGCCTCACGAAGATCGCGAGCCGCTCTGATCTGATCCTTCTGGGCGCGTTTGACGTCCTCCTGCGCGTCCTTGACGCCCTTCAGCGCATCCGCGACACCCTTCTGCGCTTCAGCGATGGCCTTCGCCCCGTCAACGGCCGCCTT
Source organism: Nonomuraea sp. NPDC005650 (assembly GCF_040605375.1). NCBI lineage: Bacteria > Bacillati > Actinomycetota > Actinomycetes > Streptosporangiales > Streptosporangiaceae > Nonomuraea > Nonomuraea sp. NPDC005650. The sequence goes on along the minus strand of NZ_JBEXCR010000038.1, from coordinate 28,166 downwards.
CGCCGCGTCCTTACGGGCTTCGGCGAGGTCGTATTCGGCGTCCTTCTCCGCCTGGATGGCGTCGGAGACCCGCTCCTTGGCAGCCTCGACTTCCTTGGATCCCTCGACTCCGCGGGCGTTGGCGTCGGCGGACTCTTCGGCCAGGTCGCCGTTGCGCTCGCGGACCTCCTTCAACCTCTGCAGGGCCTGCCGGTACGCGAGATCGGCCTCGCGTTTGTCGAGGTCCTTGGCGAACGGGTCCTTCGTGACCGCTTCGAGCCGTTCCTTGGCCCGCTCGATTGCGAGCTGCGCCGACTCCTCGTCCAGTGCCCCGCCCGACACCGCGAGCGCAAGATCCTCCAGGCGTTCCTTGGCCTGCTTGCGCGCCTCGTTCAGATCGTCCTGCGCCCGCTTCGTGGCGCGCTGCGTCTCCGCCACCCGCCGCTCGGCCATCTCGACCTGCCGGGCGGCCTGAGCCTGACGCTCCGCTGCAGCCTCGGCCGCCTCAGCGACTCGCGCCCGCGCCTCCGCGACCCGGGCGACCGCCTCACGGACGCGTTCCTCCGCCGCCTGGACGGCCTTGGCCGCCTCCACCACGCCGTCCCGGGCGTCCTGCACTCGCTCATCGGCCAGCATCCGGGCGTGCGCCGCGTCGCGGATGGCCCGCTCAGCCTGCTTGATCCGCTCGGCCGCCGCCTCGCGAGCGGCGGCCGCCGACGCCGCCGAACCGGCCGACGCCTTGTCCGCCTGCGACAGCGCACCCAGCGCCGTCCCCACCCCGGACATGCCCACGAACAGGGCCGCCAGCCCCTGCACCGCGGCGCCGGCGATGCCGGGCAGCAGCGCCAGCACACCGACCGCCTGCGACGCGGACGCGGCCATGCCGAGCAGCCCCGACCCGGCGACGCCGGCCGCCACCGCCAACGCGCCGTACTTCAACGTCAGCAGGCCCACCGTGGTGGCGAGCTGCCGAAGCTTCGCCTCGACCGGCTGCAGGAACTTGTCGTCGACCTTGACGGCGAGGTTGATCAGCCAGCCACGCCCCCCGCCGCCGCCGCCGCTTTTGCCGCCGCCCGCGACAAACTGGCCCAGCGCGTTCCTGGCGGGCAGCGTGTTCGCTTTCACGTCCACGGTGGCCGGCGACGCCTTGGCCGCCCTGGCGACCTCCTGCCGCATCTGCGCGGCGTCAACCTCCGGCGTGACCTTGACCGTGGTCGACTGTCCGGACACGCTCGCGAGAGCTTCCTTCAGCTCCCGCGACAGCGTCGACCGGTCAACCCTGACCTTGATCGTGGCCGCCCGCTCCGCGGCCTGCGCGGCCGCGCGCGTCTCGGTCGCCAACCGGCGGGCGTCCACCTCAGCCTGGATGCGCGCCTTGATGGCGGCGACTCGCCGCTCAACCTCCCGCTTCAGCTTCCGCTCGAACGTCGCTGGTACATCGGCGACGACCTCGAGTTCGATCTGCCCGCCGTCAACCGCCTCTTCGGCCATACGCCTGCACCCCCGGCGGGGGAGGGTTCCGGAAATGGCCGCTTACGTCCCCGCAGCACGAGAAAGGGGCCGGGCGAGGATCACCCCGCCCGGCCCCTTCTCCGCGGGTCAGCCGATCGTCTTGGACGACGCCATCAGCACGTTGAACGCTCGATCGATCGCCGCCTGCGGCCCGCCCTTCGACTTCGTCACCCACGCCGGCCGCTTGACCTTGATCGGCTTCGGGAGACGCCACTTCTCCGTCGCGACCACGCTCGTGGTTTCGATCTGCTGCGCGAGCAGCTCATCCGTGGCCGTCCACGGGTTGGCCCGCTCCTCCGCCGTCGTGTTTACGAGAGCGGAGGGTGGGAGCCGCTCACAGTAGGCAAGGAATCGGCGTAGCCCGATGAAGCCGGGTTCGCCAGGATCGGCCCAGACGCCGTAGATGTCGAGCCCTCCGAGATGGTCTCGGAAGTCGGAATCGAGGTCATCCCACCGGGCGAGCCATCGGCGGGCGAGCTCGATTCCCCCAGGACATCACCGGCGTCCCCCCACCCGTACTTGCTGAACAGGAACGTCACGAACGCGGCCACGTCCTCCCGGGACGGCCGCTGCGCGATGAACGCGTCATACCCGCCCGGGCCGATCAGCCGGCGCAGCATCTCCTTGGCCGCCGTCAGCAGCTCGGCCGGAAGCTGCGGATTCATGACGATCATGTCCACAGCCATGGACGCCACCGCGGCCCCCGACTCCTGGCCGTCCTGCCCCTGGATGGCGTCGAGAATGGTCCGCGCCAGCATGGCCATGTTCACGTTCACGCCGCTGATCAGCGGTTCCAGCACATCCAGCGGAAACTCCGCAGGCAGGACCGCGATCTCTCTCCCGCCGAACACGAGCGGTTCCGGGCCGCCCTTCGTCGCCTCTCTGGCCCTGCGCGCTGCGTCGAGATCCATGCCTACCCCCGTGATCCGCGTGTGGTCGCGGCGGAACGTAGCCGAGCGCAGCGCTTACGTCCCCGCCCCCGGGCCGGGCATGGGAAAGGGCTCCCGGCGAGATGCCGAGAGCCCTCCCGAAGCCCCGTCTCAGGTCAGGGGGTCGACTCGAACGCGGCCCAGGTCCCCGAGATGAGGTCGTAGTAGGGTGCGCCGACGTCGCCGCCGAGCACGGACAGCCGCAGGGGCAGCGTGGACGGTGCGGCCCGGTCGAACCCCTGCTCCACACCCTCCGCCTGCTCGCAGCGCGGGATGATCCGCCGGAGCCGCTTGGTGCCGTCGCCGAGCTCCACGCACGCCGACACCTCCGTGCGAGAGCCGATGGCTGGCGGCGTGAACTTGAAGTACGCGGGCGGAGCCGGGTCGCCGGTCGGCGTGATCTTCTCGATCACGCCACCGCCGTACACGGCCTGGAACGACTTCAGGGTCCACTCCATCAGGTCGACTTCGAGCGTGGCCGCGTCTTCGGTCTGCCAGCGCCTCACCGGGTAGTTCGACTGCGCGGCGCGCGCCTCCTCGAACTGCGGGTCGGTGCTCCAGTTGAGCGAGTCCGGGGTGAAAAGGCCGATGTCGTACCAGCCGCTCGGCATGACGCCGGTGGGGCCGGTAGGCGCGGCCGTACCGACCGGCGCCAGCCAGACCCGCTGTACCTGTGGGACAAAAACGTTCTCGGCACCCACGTGGGCCCCCTCCAACGTCCGCCAGCGCCTCCCTCAGCGAGGGGGCGCGGTGATGGGTTGGGGACCCGAACGCGCAGAGTAGGGAGATCGCAGGCTTACGTCCTGCCGGGCTGGCCTGGCGAGACGTAAGCGCCCAGATGGGTTACACACCGCCCCTGTGACGACTCACCCCAACTCGCGGGGGCGGCCGTGACCGGGCAGTGGCCGGCGCTCCTGGTGACGGGCGCCGCGCTGACCCTGGTCGTGCTTCTGGCGCTGCTGTGCGATGCCCGCCGACACGCCCGACACGAGCACGGCGAGAACCTCCGCCTGCGCGCTCGCCTGGCCACGTTCACGCGCATCCTCGCGCCGCTCCCGGAGGCCGTACGCGCCGACCGCGCCGCCGTCATTCCGCCTCACGACCTGGTGGTGCTCGCCCTCCTGATTGAGCAGGAAGGCCCGGACGGCGACGAAATCGCCGGGCTGGAACGCCTTTTGCACCAGCCGCCGGACACGCTGGACATCAGAGATAAATAGACTGTAATATTTGGCTATCGAGTTAGGGGATTGCGGCCCCTCGCTCGGTGAGACCAGGAGGAATTCACGTGGACTTGCGGTACAAGAACCGGCTCGCCAACGAGCTGGCAGAGATCGGCTTCCCCGAGGGAAAGCGCGACATCGAGCAGACCGGCAGCATCAGCGACTTACTCGTCCGCACCACCCGCCACAACGGCGTGCAGGTACAGGTCAACGAGGACAGCGGCGCGGTCACCGTCTCCGCCCACGGCGCGGACGACCCCCTCTTCCTGTTCGGCCACCTGTGGGAGACGACGTTCACCCCGGGCGCGCCCGCCGACGTGATCATCGCCACCATCCGGCAATCCATGCTCGACGCCAACCTGCACCGCGCCGACGAGCGCATCGCCGCATCCCGCTTCTTCGCCTAACTCCCTGATCTGCCTCCCGCCCCTGCGAACCCCCGGGGGCGGGACGGCCCCACTCCCTTCGGAGCACGCCCATGAGCACCGACAAGCCCGTACGCCACCGCGCGCCCGTCCTCCCCCTCCACAAGGACGGCAGCGAGTGCAAGCACCGACAGAAGCCCGTCGACCCCGAATGCCCCGGCCGCACCGGCTACAGCACCACCTGCAGCGCCGGCGACTTCACCCTCACCAACGGCATCCGCGCCTACGTCGAGGAACAGGCCCGCCACCACGTCCACACAAACGACCCGAAAAAGGTGACCCGATGACCGTGACACTCGACCGCCCGACCGTGAAGGGCATGACCCCCGACCACGCCCGCGCGCTCGTCCTGCTCGTCGACGGCAAGACCGCCCAGGAAGCCGCGCGCGAGACCGGTGTCCCGCTCGGCCGCCTCGCCCAGCTCGTCCGCCTCCAACGCGGGCACATCCACCCCACCACCGGGAAGGTCCGCAACACGGACGACCCGAACGAGCCGCTGACGCTCGACCCCCAGGTGCGCGCTCTGGCCGACCGGTTCACCCCGCCCGAGCCCGAGCAGGCCCCGGCATGCGACAGCCCGGAGGGGATCGCCGAACTGCTCCGCGAGGCCGCCACCTACGAGTCGACCGACAGCAAGATCCAGCGCGCGCTGGAGAGGGTGCATGGTGCCGCCGACCGGCTGCGCGACCTGGTTTACACGGCCGCCGAGCGCGCCGAGACCGCCCGCCAGGAGGCCGAAGCCGCCGCGCAGAAGACCGCCGACCGGGAAGCGGCCAACGCGCGCGTCGCGAACCTGAAGAGGCAGCTCGCCGAAGCCCTCAATGAGGCCAACCAGCTCAAGGAGACCACGCGCCGGGCACGCGGCAGCGACTCGGAGCCCTCCGAGTCCTCCAAGATCCGCGCCTGGGCAAAGGCGAACGGCTACCAGGTCAGCGAGCGCGGCCGCATCCCCGCCAAGGTCATCGCCGCCTACAACGCCGCATGAACACCACCGACAACAGGTCCGCGCCAGCCTGCGCGGGCGCCGACCCGGAACTGTTCTTCCCCATCACGGACAACGAGGACGGGCCCGCCTTCCTCCAGATCCAGGAGGCCAAGGCCATCTGCGCCGGCTGCCCCATCCGCGAATCCTGCCTCGAAGACGGCATGGACGAGCCGTACGGCGTTTTCGGCGGGACCACCCCCAAGGAGCGGCGCCGGCTGCGCTTCAAGCGGGGCCAGGCCAGCGCTGGCCAGTTCCTGCCCTGGGCGTACGCCTGACGCCGCCCCTGCAGGCCCGGCCGCGCACCCGCGCGGCTGGGCCACCACCCCTCAACGTCTCGCCGCGGCGCAGCCCGGCCACCTCACCACAGAAGGAACCCCCCGATGCCGCGTATCTGCTACGTCGAAAAGTCGTTCAACGACGAGCACCTGAGCAAGCACGGCCGCTCCTCGTGGGAGCTGGACGCGCTCGACCCGGCCACGCTGGACGCGCTCATCCAGGCGCAGATCGACCAGTGGCGCGACGACAGCCTGTGGGCCGCCGACACCACAGTGATGGAACAGCAGCGGAGCTTGCTCACGGCCGTGTCGGAGCAGTGGGACGACGTCGCCGCGTTCGTGGGCGAATCGGAGTAGATGGCCCCTCTTGCGGATTACTAAATAGACTGTAATATGGATCTTGCGCGAGGGATTGCGGCCCTTGTGCAAGATCCAGGAGGACCAGTGACCACGCTCGCCACCCCCACCACCGTCGTGATCATCCCGTGCGGAGGACGCAAGGCCGACACCGACACCCCCGTCCCCGCGGGCGAGCTGTACACCGGCAGCTACCACCGCGCCGCACGCCGCGCCGCCGACACCCTCGCCGGGACCACCGGCCGCGTCCTGATCCTCAGCGCCCTGCACGGGCTCGTCACCCTCGACACGATGCTCGCGCCGTACGAGCTGCGAGCCGGACAGCCCGGCACCGTCACCGCCGACACCCTCCGCGCCCAGGCCGCCGCCCTCTGCATCACCAACGCCGCCGTCACCGTCCTCGGCGGCCGCGCCTACGTCGAACTCGCCCGCCAGGTCTGGCCCACCCTCACTGCGCCCCTGGCCGGGACGCGCGGCATCGGCGAGCAGCTTGCCCGCCTCGCCGCCATCTACAAGCCCGCCCCCGCCCCGGCCCCGGTGTTCGACGCTGAGGCCGCCCGCCAGCGCATCGAGGCCCGCCACGCCGAGCAGGCCGCCCGCGAAGCACGCCGCCGCGCCGCCTACGTCACCGCCGACACCATCCGCGTGGACCGCCACGGCCGCGCCACCGTCGCCTTCACCTTCCCCTCCGGCACCGGCAAGGCCAAAGTTGAGGCCCGCATCCGCGCCGCCCGCCGCTTCGCCGCCGCCAACGGCGTGACGACCACCCAGCCCGACGCCCTCACCCTCGCCGCGCACGGCACCCCCGAGCGAGTCGCCCGCTTCGCCTCCGCGCTGCCCCGCCTGATCGAGCTGGTCGAGAACTACACCATGATCACCGTCAAGCACTACGGCCGCTGGGAGAACCACTCCACCAACCAGCACCACATGGACGGCCTGGACGCCACCGAGCGCCGCGCCCGCCTCCGCCGCTTCCGCGCCGAAGCGTTCGACGCCATCGTGGACACCCTGCTCCGCCCGGCCAACGAGCCCGCCCCTCGCATCGACGAGAACGTCACGATCTGGGAGCAGGCCGCCGCCGTCGCCGCCAACTACGCCGAGTACGGATGGTTCGACGTCACCGCCAAGGCCGACCGCGACGAGGCCGCCGCCCTGCTGGCCGCCGCGATCGTCGAGACCAGCCCGGCCCTCGCGACCGTCACCCCGATTGGCCCGCGCGTCCTGGCTCGCCCGGCCCGTCGCCCGGCGGCGCGAGGCGTGGCCGCCGCCCGGCCCGCGTTCGATCAGCTCACCCTATTCGCCGCATAGGCCGCTGACCTCGCCTTTTCCGCTCTCCGGCCCGCCACCCGGGTGGGAGAGCTGGCCGACGTATGCCCGACCCGCCCGGAACGACGTGCGACCATATGTCGCGTGGACCTCGCACGCGCACCGATCAACCCGCCCCCCGGCGTCACCGACGTCACCACCTGGTCGCGCGCATGCGCTGTCGGCGAGCACCGCGCCTGCAAAGGCGTGCGAATCAACCCCGACCAGGAAGCGCCGGCGGACAAGACCGCCCTGCCGTGTGAGTGCACCGTCTGCCAGCACCAGCCGAAGCGGCGCGGCCGCCCCCCAAAGGCCAAGAGCTGACCTGGCGATGATGGCCGCGACCAGCGCGGAGACGTAAGCCCCGCATCCTGCTACACCCCGGGTCATGGACACACCGATCTATGACCAGCTCGCCGCCGAGCTCGCCAACCGCACGGTCGCCACCGCGGCGGCGACCACCACCCCGACCCCGCCCGCGCTGCCGAAGCGCACGCCTGCCCGCGCGGCCCGGCCCGAGACACGCGACTGGTTCACCCCGGCCGCCCAGGGCGCCGCCGCATGACCGCGCCCGCCCCGGCCGTCCGCGCGGCCGCCCGCGCGGCCACGCGCGCCCTCATCGAACCGGCCCGCCAGGTCCTCGAAGGGATCGGCATCCCGGCCAGCCCGGACACGGCACGCCGCTACCTCAACACGCTCATGGAGCTCACCGCAGGCGCCCGCACCGACCCTGACCGGCACCTCGCCAACCCTGCCCCCATCACGGACGAGCTCGCCGCCGGGCTCGTCACGGTGGCCGGCATCTCGATCGCCGGCCTGTGCGACCAGCACGCCATGCCGTACGCCGGTACGGCGCTGGTCGCCTACGTGCCCGCCGCCGCTCGCGTCCCCACTGCCAAGCTGGCCAGGCTCGCTCAGGAGTACGCCGCCCGCCCGACCAGCCAAGACGAGATCACCCGCGAGATCGTCGGCGCCATCATGCGGCATCTACGACCCGTCGGGGCGGCCGCCATCCTGACCGCCACCCACACGTGCATGACTCTGCGCGGCGCCTGCGCCACCGGCGCGACCGTCACCACCAGCCACGTCCGCGGCGATCTGGCCACCGACCCGACCCTGCACGCCGAACTCATCGCGACCTGGAGCCGCTCATGAGCAACCCCAACGACGACGCCACCATCCACCGGGAGCACGAGCCCAGCCCGGTGGGGGAGCTGCTCGACAAGCTCGGCGTGACGGCATGCATCCACGACGGCGACTTCGTCAGCGACGCGGTCGTCGTCTTCAAGGTGCTCGACTCGAACGGCGTGATCAAGCTCGGGATGGCCACCAGCAAGGACATCCAGTCCTACGACGTGGAAGCGATGCTCCGCATGATGAGCGACCATGTCCGATTCGGGAGCAAGCGCTGATGACCGCAGACGAGCCGCGTCGGCCCGGCCGTCCCACCAAGCTCACCCCCGAGCTCGCTGAGCAGCTGTGCGCGCACGTCCGCGCCGGCAACTATCTGACCACCGCCTGCGATCTGGTCGGCGTGCACGAGGCGACCGTCTACCGGTGGCTGGAGCGCGGCGAGGAGGTCGACCAGCGCGACGAAGGCGCCGACGTCACCGGCGAGGAGGAGGCGTCGGCCGACTTCTACCGCGCCTTCAAACGGGCCCGCGCTGAAGCCGAGAGGATGTTTGTCGAGGTCCTGGTGGAAGACGCCAAGGGTGGCGTGGTCGTCAAGGAGACTACGCGTACCGCAGACGGCAGCGTGGAGGAAACCACCCGCACCCCACCCAACTACAAGGCCGCCCTGGAGTGGCTGGCCCGCACCAAGAACGACCGATGGGGTTCCCGTAAGGCGCTGGAGGTGTCCGGCCCGGACGGCGGCCCGGTCACGCTCAACCACCAGTCCGACATCGTGGAACACCTCAGCCAGCGGATCGCCGCCGTCAAGGCCAAACGCGAAGCCGAGCAGGCTCGACCCGTCAAGGGCGGCGAGCGTGGTTAGCGACCACCAGACTACGGAGCGGAACCTGACCGGCCGCGCCACCGCCACCTACCCGTGGCTCGTTGACGGCCTTGGCCGGGAGCTGCCGCGCCCGTTCGACTGGCCGGCCCTGCCCGTTCTGCGCGACCTGCTGCGCAGCGAGGTCGCCGCCGAGCTGCGCGAGCTGGCCACCCCGTGCCCCGACCACGGCACCACGATCGACGTGCGATGCCCGGCCTGCGTGCAGTTCGGCATCACCCTTCGGTGCGCGTCCATCGCCGCCGGCGACACCAGCAGCATGCCGCCCATGCCGCCGGCCAGCGTGCTGGAGGCGTACGATCGCGAGGTCGGCGACGTCGACCAGCCGCGGCCGTCGTTGCTCCGCCGAGCGCTCAACCGCGTCAGGAGCGCCCCGACCGCCTGACCCCGGACACGCGAACGGGCCGCCCCCGACCCGCACACCAGGAGGAGGGTGTACGGCCGGGGACGGCCCAGAGTGCTGGATTGCGGCCAGTGGTCTCAGCGGCGGGCAGGGTCCTCGTAGGCGCCGGCCAGGAGGGTCACCGTGCCAGGGGGCAGACCCGGCTGCCACATGTAGATCTCCCCCCGGCTGCAGCGAAGCGCCCAGCCCATCCCCTTCGGCAGCTCCTCGACCGGGACGAGGACCTCATAGACCCAGGCCACGCCGAGCGTGCCGACGCCGCGCCAGTCGATCCACCGGTCGACCACGAGGTTCCCCGGCCGCGCCTCGATCGCCTTGACGGTCTCTGCGGTGACCGTGCGCCCGTGGCAGATGACGGTCACGCTCCACCTCCGGCGGCTTGGGCGAGCTGCTCCAGCTCGGCAGCCTCGGCGAGGATCAGAGTCTCCATCTCGCCGTCGTACAGGTACGGCAGGTGGGAGACGGAACGACCCTGGGCGCGGCGCTCCAGGCTCCGCAGGAGCACGCTCGCCGCCCAGTTCTCCCCACGCTCCCGCAGAAGCCGCTTGAGCTCGGCCACCACGTCCGGGTCCACGAACCGGCACTTCGCTGCCTGCGCTCGCCCTTCGGCGTGCAGCTCGGCGAGCCGCTCCGGTGACAGAGTCGTCTGCATCACTCCGCCTCACCGGCCAGGCGGCGCAGCGCACCCTTCACCATGTCCCGGCGGCGCTCCCCGAACCCGGGCACCTGCTCCAGCTCGACCTCGGAGAGGTTCTTCAGCGCGCCGAAGGTCTTGATCTCTGCGTTCTCCAGCGGCTTGGTGGCGTGCCACGTCACCCCGGCCGCCTTCAGTTGGGGGATCAGCTCGGCGGAGTCCGCGAGCCCCGCCCGCTCCATGAGGAGGGCGGCGAGGGACTGGATGGTGTCCTGCGTCGTGTCTTGCGTGGTCAATGCTGGTCCTTCCGTGAGAGGGGATTGGTTCTCGCCGCGCACCGCGGCGAGGAAGTCCACAACGTGCTGGTGGTAGGCGTAGTCCTCGGCGCGGATCTCCTGCCCGAGCGCGATCGTGTCGGCCACCTCGGCGAGCTCCCGCAGCCGGTCGGCCACCGCGCGGGCGTGGACCGCGTTCGCCCGCAGGAATCCCGCGACGTCGCCGTTACCGCCCGCCATGGACGTCCACGGCCGATCCTCCGGGCGCAGGCGACGCCACAACCGGGTGACCATGTTCGCGAGGCTGTCGCGGTCGTCCCGGGCGGTGAGCGCGTCCGCCAGCTCGCCCGCCTGCTCCACCAGCGCCTGGTCGAGAGCGTCGCTGTGGATGCTGTTGCGGTCACGCCGGTAGCCGTCCAGCTCCAGGCGGCGGCGCTCGCCGGCGGCGATGGCGGTGGGGGACAGGTGGGTCATCAGCTTGCGCCAGACCGCGATCGGGACGATGCGCTTTCTGCTGAAGTTCATGATCTGCCTCCGGGGGAGGGGGCCCGGGCGCGGCGGCCAGGGCCCGGGGCGGTCAGGCGGCGGGCCGGTAGGCGAGCCGGGCAGCGATACCCACGCACGTGGCGCACACCTCGGCCTTGCCGGGGCCGTCCAGGTGGGCGTGGCGGCCGCATGCCTCCCCGCAGAGGCTCAGGGTCGCGCAGGTGGCGTCTTCGATGTGGGGGACACCGTCCTTCATCAGGTAGGCGATGGTGGGCGTCTGGGCGGTGGTGGCGATGGCCATGGATTCCTCCTGTCGAACGCCGCGAGGGCCGCAATCCCTCCCGAGCAACTCAAATAATACAGGCTATTTAGCTTCGTGGGAAGGGGATCCAACGAGCGGCCCCCCAGGGTGTCCGCGCCCCCGATAGCGGACACCCTGAGGGCGGCCACGCCTCACTCCCCGGTAGGCTCGTCGCCGGTGACGTCCGCGTGGCGCTCGCCGCCCAGCTCGGCCACGATCACGGTCACGTTGTCCCGGCCGCCGGCCTCCAACGCGGCGGCGACCAGCGCGTCACACGCCTCGTGGGCCGACTCCGCGCCCGCCAGGATCTGCTCGATCACCTCGTGGTCGACGTAGCCGTCGAGCCCGTCCGAGCACAGCAGCAGCCGCCTGCCGGGCTCCAAGAACAGCTCGATCAGCTCGTGGTCGGGCTCGCCGTACGTCACGGTCCGCAGCACGACGTGCGGGTCGTCTTCCGGGTTGTGCGGCGTGGTGAGCCGCACCATCGGCATGGTCTCGTCCGCCAGGAGCAGCCACGCACTGCTGTCGCCCAGCCAGGCCAGGTCCACCCACGACACCGCGCCGTCCTGGCGAGCCGAGTGGTTGGACAGCACGGCCACGGTCAGGGTCGACGTCGCCGAGCTCGGGTCATCGTCGAAGTTGCCGAGCACCGCGACCCGCGCGGCCTCGCACGCAACGTGGGCCATCCCGGTCTGCGCGGCCACCGTGGCGGCCACCTCCGCGCCGATCCGCGCGGCCACGCCCGCATCCTGTCGGGTGCCCACCCCGTCCGCGACCACGAGCGCGGTGAAACTCGGCCCGACCCTGACCACGACGTGGTCGTTGTTGCTGCGCCTGCGCCGCCCGATGTGGGTGGCGCAGGCGATGTACCCGGCCGGGCCCGCCATCGTGGCGCGCAAGTCAGCCGGGGGGATCTGCGGGGCGAGGGCGGGCATCGGGCCGGTCGGCGTCGAGCTGGTCATGCTGCTGCCTCCAAGGGCGGTAAGAACGGGTTGGGGGAGTGAGGGCCGCCACCCCTGCCCTGAGCAAGGATGGCGGCAGGCCGGTCAGGGGCGGAGCGGGACGCATTCGCCGCTGGCGACGGACGGGATCAGGTCGGCCACGTCGCCGCACAGCGCGACGGCCACCTTCGCCTCGCCCTCGCCGTCGACCTCGCCGAGCGGGTCGTCAGACAGCCCCTCGGCCGCGTACGCCGCGCCAAGCGCCCGGCTGGCGGCCCCTCGTGCCTCGTCGATGTCCACGCCGGAGGCCACGACGACCTCCTGCGTGAACTCGTCGTACGGCTCGAAGAAGTCGATGACGAACGTGTACGGGCGCGGCCCGGTGTCGTCCTCGGAGTCCTCGTTGCCGTGCTGCATCGAGTCGTGCTCGCTCGGCAGGCTCTCCTCGGGCACATCCAGCCCGCCCGCGTACAGGGCCAGCCGCTTGGCCAAGCCCTCTCCGAAACGCTCCTCGACCGCGTCCCGCAGGGCGATGCACAGGACCCGCAGCCAGTTCCGTTCAGGCAAGCCGAGCAGCAGGTCCGTGATGATGTCGCCCGTGGTCGTCTCGCGGCTGCCCTGCCCGCCGAACTGGGCCCGGTACGTGCCGGTTATCAGGCGGGCCCGCCGCCGCTGGGCGTGGTTCTTGTTGCGCTCGCGCGCCATGTCGGTGTTCCTCCGTGGTGGGGGCCGTGCCCGCCCGGTGCTACGGGCGGGCACGGCGGGATCGTGCCGGTTATTGCGGGTTGCGTCCCGCGCGCTGGCGGCGGTAGATGAGCCACCAGACGAGCCCGCCGATCGCGGCGAGCGGGGCGAGCACGGTCACGACCGCGCCGACCACCGTCCCGAAGCTGGGACCTGCCGGGGTCTGCTCCTGCCTGGCGAGCTGGTAGGCCAGCCAGGCGGGAATCTCGTCACGGTCCTGCTCCGCGACCTGCGGCGCGGGAACCTGGCTGGCAGCCGGAACCTTGACGTCGCTGTCAGACGCGGGCGTGGGCAACGGCTGCGGGACAACCGGCAGCCCCTGCTGCGGGAGCGCCTGCGGGGCTGGCTGCACCGCAGGGGTGGACGTGACCTTGACCGTCCGCGTCCGCGTGACCGTGGGCGTCGCCTTGGGCTTGGCCGTGACGGTCTTGGTCGCGGTGGGGGTGGCGGTGGCCGTCGTGGTGACGGTGGGCGTCGGGGTGTTCGCCTCAGCCGTGTGGGTCACCGTGACGGTGGGGGTCGGAAGCGGAGTCGTGGGCGGGTTCACCGCCGAGACTTCGACCTCCGCGAGCGCATCGCCCTTCGCGGTGACGAGGGCGATCGTGTGCTTGCCGGGACGCTCCGGCACGTAGCCGCCGCTGAAGGAGACCGGGCCGCACATGGGGCCCGGGTTCCCGGTCACGACGAGCACGGATTCCCCGGCGGGGGGCTGCACCGTGAGGGATGGGGCGCATGCCCCGTCCGTCTCGGCGGAGACCGTGACGGTCTCGCCGACCGTGGCGGAGATGCCTACCGCCGGGGTGGTGATGGTTCCCACAGGGGCGCTGGCCTGCGCTCCCGTGGCCACGGTCACGACGGTGGCCACCGCCGCGACCGTCAGGGCGATTGCCCTGGTGATGATTCCCATTGAGGATTCCTCCTGGATCCGGCGAGGGCCGCAATCCCTCGCACGGATCAAATACTACAGGTCATTTACTTAGATCTCAACCCGAACCCCAGGACCCGCCCCGCGCGGCCCCCCGAGAAGCCGCTTCACCCCTGTGGCCAGAGCATCCGCCTGCGCGACGCAAGCGCCAGGGGGCCACAGAATGCCCCCGTTCCCCAAGGGGTTCACATCGAACTAAAAAGCCTGTAGTATTTGATTTGTCCGAAGGGGATTGCGGCCCCAACGAACTCCAGGAGGAACCATGATCTACACCACCCAGGGTCTGATGACCCCCGCCGACCTCGCCGACCTGCGCGACGGGCGCACCACCACCGAGAGCCTGTTCGACGCCCCCACCGGGCTCTACGACGAGTACGAAATCTTCTAGTGGCCATCGCCACCCTGCCGGGCGAGGCGGCCCCCCGCCTCGCCCCCGGCGCGCAGCCCGTCTGCACCACGTGCGGTGACACCGACCCGGAGATCCTCGAAGACGAGCGCACCGCCTGCTGCAACGCCGACGTCTACGCCCGCCAGTGCCGCCGCTGCCACGGCTGGATGTTCTTCCTCGCCAACGGCGACGAGTCTCCCTACTGCCCGTACCACTGACCCCCAGGCCGGGGGCAACCGCCCCCGGCTCCACCCCCTCAGGAGGAACCGCATCAACGCCATCGCCCCCGCCGGCCACGCCGTACGCCGCGCCGCCGGCACCATCGAGCCGTACGCCTCCCTGAACGCCGCCTACTACCGCTCCGCAGAGCCGGAGCTGCACCACGAGACCGTCGCCATCCTGGCGCGCAACGGCGACGACTGGGCCGTGATCGACACCGTTCACGCCTGGTGTGCCCCCAGCTCCGACGCCGATCACGCGGACTGCCCCCGCGCCGCCGCGTACGCCCAACTGGCCCCCCACGCCTGGACCCTGCACTTCGAGGGCGGGCGGGGCTTGGACGAACACACCTTCCCCACCGCCGGGGACGCGCGTAAGGCACTGGCGATCGAGGCGCGCGAGGGCTGGCAGGGCGTCCGCGACCTGGGCCGTCCGGACCTGCTCGCCGACCCGCCCGCCGACGACGCCGAAGCGATCCGCATCTTCACCACGGCGCTGGATCTCGTCTACAGCCTGGACGTGACGGATGCCGTCACGCCCACCTACTACCGGCACCGCAACGACGACTACGAGGACGAGATCGTCGTCCGCGCCTGGCTGCGCGGCGCAGGCACCATGTGGGGCTTCACCGTGACCGGCGACACCGGCGGAATCGACCCGTGCGTGACCGTGTCCGTCCGCACCGACCAGGCCGCCGCCCACACCGCGTTCCGGCCGTTCTTCGAGGCGTTCAGCACACGCAGGCCCAGCACGCTGGACGAGGTCGCCGCCCTCCTGAACGAGCTGGGCGCGTTCGACGACACCCCCGGGCACCAGCAGCGGCGCGCGGAGACGGACGCCGCGCTGTCCCGCGAGCTGTACGGCGACAACGAGCCGCCCCTGTAGCCCAGGCCGCCAGCCGGTTGGCCGCGACAGGAAAGCCGTCGCGGCCAACCGGCCCCGAACAACTCGCTCTGCACCAAAGGACACCCCATGAACAGCGACACCCTGTTCGACCCGCCCCCGGCCCCCGAGACGCCCAGACCCGCACGAGGCTGGATGACCGTCAACCGCAAGAGGGTGACGGTGACCGTCGAAGACGAGTTCGCCGCCGCCGAGGCCGTCATCCGGCCCGGCCAGCGCGACTTCTTCCCCCGCAACGCCATCTACCGGTGGGTGTGGACATCCGAGCACGGATGGACACTCAGCCTGTACGAGGTGAACGGGCCGAACCGGAAGGCGGACGGCTCGGTCGGCCTGATGACCGTGACCGAACGGCGTCACGGAGCCGTCCCAGAGTCGTGGGCCCACTTGCCGGACTGGCTGTACCTGGCCATGGTCGCCAGCCGCCCCGACTGGGAGCCGCCCGCCGCACAGCTGCAGCCGGCCGACGGCGCGGTTGAAGCCCTCCTGGAGGACGTGGCCAACGACGAGCACGCCGGTAGCGTCCGCGCGGACGACGACCTCGAGAGGGGACGGCCGTGGTGAGCCCCGGCCGTGGTGGCTAGCCACCTCCACCAGCGGAACCCGCCCCCCGGGGAGCCCCTTCCCTCTGAGATAAATAGGCTGTATTATTGGATCAGACGCTGGGGGATTGCGGCTCCCGGTATTGGATTTCAGGAGGATTCATGCAGTACACCCCCGCCGAACTGGTCGCCGCCTGGCAGGACGCCAAGACGTCGCACGAGCAGGCCCGCACTCTCGCCGACACCCTCTCTGGCGAGCCCGCCGCCTGCGCCCCCCTGCGCATCGCCGCCGCTGCCGCCCGCGACGCCTACGCCACGTGGACCGCCGCGTTCGACGACGCCGACGCCACCCGCGAGGAGATCCGCGACCTCGGCCGCATCGTCTACCGCTACCTCAACAGCCTGCCCGACCAGGCCATCCGCGCCTTGGCGGTCCGCTTCGGCTTCCCCGTCTCCACGGCTGGCTACGTCTCCGCCAGCAGCCTGCGCTTCTGGCTCAACACCGCCTACGCCGACGACCACCCGCGCAAGACGCACGTCGCGGACGTCGCCCACGAGCGCGCCGACCACGACCCCGACGCCGTCGTTGCCCGCTTCGTCGTGGTCTTCACCAGCGTCTAGCCCCCACCCTCGGCCCCCGCGCCCGCCGCGCGGGGGCCACCCCAAGCATCGAAAGAGGTACGCCACCAATGGCGGACAACCACACGCTCTACACCCCCGCGAGCATGCTCGACTTCCTCACCCACGTGGAGCAGCGTGAGGGCGAAGCACACGGCTGGGGCAACCTCCCCATGCTCTACGACATCACCCTTGACGTGGCCCCCTCCCCGGCGCGCCTGACCTTCACGGAGATCGGCCCGTGGCAGTGGACGCCGTTCTTCTTCGGCATCGGCCCGGAGGGGGCGACCGGCGACGTCAACCACGACCTGGGCCTGTACGCCGACCGCGCTGAGCCGCTGCCCCACTTCCTCGCCGCCGTGTTCAGGTACGAGACCCCCGCCACCGACGACAGCAAGGCCCGCCGCGTCCTCCTGGCGGTCGACGAGCGCGCCCGCCTCTACCGCGTCACCCGCGTCGAGGGCGACGCGACCGCGACCGCCGAGCAACTGAGCCACCTCGACGAGGACGAGCACCTGCTTGCCCTCAACAAGATCGCCGACGCGCTACGCGGCGGCCCGGCCATCCACGAGTACGCGTTCGACGCGAAGCTGATGGCCGTCGTCCGCGTCAAGGCCACCAGCGAGCAGGCCGCCCGCGAGCTGATCGGCGACACGTGCGACATCGAGGTCGGCACCATCGCCCCCAACGTCGAGATCAGCAGTGCGGACTTCGACGGCGAGTACGACCTGTTCGAGGTCGACGGCGACGACCCGGCCTGACACCATCCCCGCCCCGGCTTCCCCCGGGGCGGGCCCTCACCCGAAGACCGCCCGTGACCGACACCACCGAAACCCCAAGGGGGCGACCGATGACCATCAGCGACGCCGAGAACCGCGCCTGGCACCAGGGCGCGGACCGTGCCGCCCAGGCCGCCCGTACCCGCATCCTCGACCAGCTCGACGGCGTCTCTCTCGACCAGAACGACCGGACGTTCATCGCCCGCGTAGCCCGACACGGGGACCCGAACGGCTTGGCCGCCCTGCTGGCCAAGCTCCGCGCCAGCCTCGCCCCGCCGACCGGCGTTGCTACCCAGGGACGCGTCTGTTCCCACGCGGCCGACGCCGTGAAATGGCGAAGCGTGGAGGCTTCCATCCAGCGCGCGGCCGATCACGGCAACCCTGTGGACGCTGACGAACTGCTCGAACTCGCTGGCGGCAACACCGACACCCAACCCGCCTGCGAGACCGGCCCGCCGCTGCCGACCGGCGTCACCATCGACCGCTACCGGGTGGACAACAGCGAGCCGACCATCTGGCGAGAGGTGTGGGTCGAGCGGCACCACCACACCGGCCTGTTCTTCATCGCCAAGGGCACCTGGTCCGACGCGGAGTTGTGGAACTTCACCCTCGGCGACTGGCACAACCCGTGGCGGGACGATAGCTACGACGCCGCCCACTACGAGCGGCCAGAGCGGGAAGCCATCGACAAGGCCCGCCAGATCGTCGGCCTCGACTAGCCAGCCCGGCCCGCAACCGGGCACCTCGAAGGGGCGCAACCGCCGCACCCGCCCTCCTCCTGAGGGTGCGGCAGGTCGCGCCCCTTCCCCATGCGCCCGCCGCCGCGCCGAGACGTAAGCGGCGAAACCCGCAATCCTCCCTCCCGGTCAACCACCCCGGGGGGAAACCATGAAGACTGTCCTGTCACCGAACAGGTACGAGGGCCGCGTCGTACCGATCCGCCTCATAGTGATCCACACAATGGAGACGG
This sequence comes from Nonomuraea sp. NPDC005650, assembly GCF_040605375.1. Classification (NCBI taxonomy): domain Bacteria; kingdom Bacillati; phylum Actinomycetota; class Actinomycetes; order Streptosporangiales; family Streptosporangiaceae; genus Nonomuraea; species Nonomuraea sp. NPDC005650. The sequence goes on along the minus strand of NZ_JBEXCR010000038.1, from coordinate 10,037 downwards.
GCGAATCGCCGAACGTCGCCGAGAACGTCGCGAACTACTTCGCCAGGCGGTCGACGAAGGCCAGCGCGCATCTGTGCGTCGACAACGACAGCGCCGTCCGCACCGTGCCGGACAGCGACACCGCGTGGGCCGCCCCCGGAGCCAACTCGGACGGCCTGCAGATGGAGCTGGCCGGCCGCGCCGGGCAGGGCGCCGCCGGCTGGCGCGACGCCTACAGCAAGGCCCTGCTCCGCAACGCGGCCCGGCACGCGGCCGTCTGGTGCAAGAAGTACGGCATCCCCGCCAAGAAGCTGTCCCGCGCCGAGCTCCGCGCCGGCCGGAAGGGGTTCATCGGCCACGTCGACGCCTCCGCGGTCTACAAGCGCTCCGACCACTCCGATCCGGGCTCCGCGTTCCCGTGGGATGAGTTCCTCGCCCTGGTGCGCGCCGAGCTCGACGGCGGCGAGCCGGACACCGACGACACCAAGGTGTTCCCTAAGCCCCCGACCGCGCCGCGCTGGCCCGGCCGGATGCTCCACTATGACCCGCGCCGACCGCTCATGACCGGCCACGACGTCGAGCAGTGGCAGGCCCGCCTCGAGGCCCTGCGCTACACGATCACCGTCGACGGCACGTTCGGTCCCATGACCAGCGCCGCCACGAAGGTCCTCCAGCGTGACCGGCACGTCGCGGATGACGGCGTGGTCGGCCCCAAAACGTGGGCCGCCGCCTGGTGACCCTCTCGGCCGAGCCCGCGCTCGGGGCGGGCACGGCAATCCTTCCTTCCCCTTCCCAACCCGATTGGAGATCCCCTCATGTCCCCACTGCGGATGCTGGCCGCCGTCCTCGTTCTCGTGTCGCCGCTCGCGGCGGTGTTCCTCCTTCCCATCGCCGTGGCGGGCCTGGTCACGCCCGGCAATATCTACGCCATGGCCGTGGCCGTACTGGTCGGACTCGCCTGGGCGTGGGCAGTCGGGCGGGCGTTCCTCACCGTCGTCCGCGCGTACGACGAGACCGAACAGGCCGCCGCCGCCGAGCTCGCCCAGGAGACGCAGGCGTGACCGGCCGCCAGGTCTTCGCCGCGTTCATGCACGGCACCGCGCTCGTGTTCCTGGCGCTCGCCCCCATGCTGCTCGCCTCGTGCGCGTGGCCTCACACACCCCTGCCCGGCCTCGCCGGTCTCGGGATCGGCCTGCTGCTCGCCATGGCCTACACCGCCGCCATGACGCCGCCCAAGCGCAAGCCGAAGCCACCCGCCGAGCCTGCCGAGCTGGTGACGGTGAAGTGGGGCGACCTGACCGTCCGGTTCGACCCGGCCACCGCCGAGCGGACCGGCCTGCAACTCGTCCAGAGCGCCGCAGCGGCCCGCGCCGCAACCACCCAAGAGGAGCCCGCCTCATGATCACGAGCCGCGTCAACATGATCGCCTGGCCTGCCGACAACGGCATAGGCCGCCTTCCCGACCTCATCCAGGTACGGCAGCGCCGCGTCACGGGAGACGACTGGGACGGCTACACGTGGCAGCTCACGATCGACGGCCACACCTTCCCGTATCACCTGCTGCCCGATGCCGCCGTCCCGATCACCCCGTACAAGACCGCCAGCCTCGGCGTCAGCCTGTACGCCGACGCCATCCAGATCGACAACGACCCCCGCTTCCACCAGGACCTCGACGGCAAGCCGCAGCCACAGCACATCGAGAGCCCGTCCCGGTGGAACATCCCCACCAGCCCCGACCCCACCCCGCCGGCCGACCCGGCACGCTGGCCGGAGCTGAGCCCGCGCATGGCGGGCCTCGTGCAGGTCCGCCGGATCGGCTCCGGCCGCTCCTGGTGGGAGCTGCTCGTCGACGGGCAGGCGTTCCCGTACCGGCTCGGCCCCACCTGCACTGTGCCCGTGACCGTCATGGACGATCCGGACTTCATGCCGCGCATGCACATCACCCTGCTCGCCCGTCGTATCGAACTCGACCTCGAGGGCCCCGTCGGTGGAAACGGCTCGGCCGTGAGCGCCGCCAGCGGCCGACTGTCCCGGGCCACTGCGGAGCTGGCCCGCGCTCAGGCCGACCTGGACGACGCGCGCCGCGCGGCCGCGACCTTCGCTCAGACCGCGGGGGAGCAGTGAGCAGGCCGCACGAGCACCCCGCCCCGACCGGCCCATCAACCCACCCCACCACGACAGGAGCGGACGTGCTGTCCTTCGGCGAAGCCCTCGAACTCCTCAAGTCCGGCGAGCGTCTCACCCGCGCCGGCTGGAACGGCCGCGGCATGTGGCTCTTCCTCGTACCCGGCTCTACCCTCACCGTTCAGGCCGGGCGCCCTCTCGGCGAGGCCGCGCCCGACTTGGTTGGGCAGACTGTCGAGTACCGGCCGCACATCGACATGAAGACCGTTGACGGGCAGATCGTGCCCTGGGTCGCTTCCCAGTCCGACCTCCTCGCCGACGACTGGCTGATCGTGGTCGACCTGGAGCACGCCAGCGTCATCCACACCATCGAGTCAGCCCAGTGACGGGACCCCACGGGCACGTCACCCCCCGCCCGGACGACAAGAAGGCGCGGTGCGGCGGCCCGCGCCTGTGCCGGAAGTGCGCCGACGAGTTGGCCGCCGTGGAGGCGGCCGCGCCCGAGCAGATCGCCCGCGCCTTCCACGAGACGTACGAACGGCTTGCCCCCTCTCACGGCTACCAGACCCGCCCAGAGTCGTCGGTGCCGTGGGAGGCGGTACCGGAGGCGAACCGGACGCTGATGGTCGCAGTCGCCACCGAACTGCTCGCCGCCGGCGTCATCCGGCCCGGCAACCCGACCGAGACGGGTCCGACTACGGAACGTGTATCAGTCAGATCTCTCGACAGTAGATCCATTTAACCTTTGTGATCTTGAATAGGATCGGTTGACAGCCTCGCCATCCTAGACAGGCCAGGAAAAATACGCGTATTCTCTCCTCGCTGAAACGTAACGGATGTTGATTCCATTTAAGTGATCAAACGCTAGGCGGCTACGCACTGAAACCGCAGCGTGGAGGGAAACACGAGACGGTGAGTGCAGACGCCCGGGAAGTAGGCGCGCGTCAACTGGTCGGCGCACGCCTTCGCCAACTACGACTCCATGCCAACCGCACCCAGAAGGAGGCCGCCACCGCGATCGAAGCCAGCATCGCCAAGATCAGCCAGATGGAGAACGGCCGCGTCCCCTTCAGACGCCGAGACCTGATCGACCTCCTGATGCTGTACGGGGTCACCGACCCCTACCAGCAAGAAACGATCATCTCCGTAGCGCTGGGCAAACGAGACCCCGACTGGTGGGACAGCCAGGACGTCCCCATTGAGGAAACCGTCCTGTGGGCTCATGAGCAGGCCGCGACCCTCATCCGCACCTACCAGCCGCACCTCGTGCCCGATCTGCTGCGCACTCAGGAGTACGCCGCAGCCGCTCACCGGGCCAGCCACTACCCAGCTCCTTCCGCCACGGCGACCGCCGCCACTGTGAAAAACGTGCAGCGCCGGCAACAGGCACTCAGCGCCTCCCTGTGGGTTGTCATCGACGAGCCGGTCCTGTGGCGGCCGCTCGGCGGTGACATCGCCGCTCACCTCCGGCAACTCGACGCGCTGACCGATGCCAGCCAGACCCAGGGCATCACGATCCAGGTCAACCCACTGTCCTCACCTTTCCTGCCTGCCTGCGAGCCCTTCACGGTTTTCCGGTTCGCTGACCGACCGCAACTCCTGGCCATACACCGGCTCACCGGCGACGAGATCAGCGCCCTGCGAGACGCCGAGCGCTACGGCATGGTCTTCGAGGAACTGATCGCCGTGGCCGCAGCTTCGAGGTCCACCCCGCAGATCATCGCCCGGATCCGCGACCACCTGCACGAGACCGCCGCAGACCACAGCGGTCCTTAACCCTCGAAAGGACCTCCTCTTGGCCCCCGACTCCAGCCCTATCGGCAGTTCGACGCCGAGCAGTGCCCGCATCTACAACTACTTCCTCGGCGGCGAAGACAACTTCGCCGTAGACCGCGAAGCCGCGGAGACATTCATGGCGATGTTCTCCACGGTGCTGCCTGCCGCGAGGGCCAACAGGGGCTTCGTGCTGCGTGCCGCCCGCGCCATGGCGGAAGCCGGCGTGCGGCAGTTCCTCGACATCGGCTGCGGCCTGCCGCTTGAGCCGAATGTGCACGACATCGCCCTCAGCGTTCATGTCGACGCCCGCGTGGTGTATGTGGACAACGACCCGAGCGTGGTCGCGAGCAGCCAGGCCCAGCTGGACCGGCCCGGCCAAGTCGTCACCATCGCTGGCGACCTCCGCGACCCCGCCACGATCATCGCTAATCCCGACGTTGCCCAACTTCTCGACTTCACCAAGCCGGTCGGCCTACTCACCGTCGCGATCCTGCATTTCATCCCCGAAGATGCAATCGGCGAATACCTCGCGCACCTGCGTAGGGCCCTGGCCCCTGGCAGCCAGTTCGCTCTCACCCACGTGTGCCCAGACAACATTCCCGCGTCCGAAGTGGAAGCTGGGCAGGCGCTCTACCAGCAGACCACCAACCCCGTGCGGCCTCGTACTCGCGCCGAAATCCTTGCCCTGTTCGACGGATGGACACTCCTGGAGCCCGGCCTGTGCCCCGCCGCCGACTGGCGGCCGGTCGACGGCGATCCCTACCCCGAGCAAGCGCCCGAGTCCTTCGCCGGCGTTGGGATTCTGCCACTCCACTAACCACCGGCCGGGCGGAAAGCCCGGCCACCCTTATGGAGCGTTCCTTGTCAGACCTACCCAGCTTCCCAAACGACAGCCACGCGGAGCTGCTGCTCGACATCTACCTGGAAGCGGCCCATCGGCCCGACGACCCTTACGCGGTCCTTCGGGCGATCCGCCAGAGGCAGGAGGCCACAGCCAACGAGCAGCGCATCCTGGAGCACCTGCACGACCTGGAGGTGGCCAGGCTGCACGAGCTACGCTCGGCCACGGGTGAGCGACTCCTCCACATGAAGAACATCGCCGCCCAGCTCGGCGTGTCCATCGGCCAAGTGTCCAAGATCAAAAAGAGGGCGTCGGCCGATGAGCTGGCACATGCGATCGCTGACGAAACCCACCGCCTCCACCTCGTTGCCAAAGACCCCAACGTAACCGCCAAGACGCGCCTCAAGGCCCAGGTCCGCGCAGTCATGCTGGGCAAAGCCCTGCAGAGACTGACAAGCCACATCGCCGGCGCCGCGGCCGCGCTCGGCGCGTTATGGGCAGGCACCAGGATCGCCGCCGCCCTCAAGGGCAGCATGGGCGCCGGCACCATCGCCGCCGGAGGCGCGCCGGTAGCAGCATCGGGCCTCGCTGCAGGAGTCACCGCCACCGGGGGAGGCCTCACGACGCTCGTCTCATCAGCGCCTGCCCTGGTCTCCGCCAGCGTGCTAGCCGTAGGCACGTACGCGGTCGGCGCCCCCGTGGTCAAGATGGTCGCGCCACCCCCGAACCCGGTCGTGATCAACGTCGCCGACGACGGTCAGCGTCCCCTGCACGTCCCTGACCAGTTCGCGTCATCCGATGACGACCAGCAGCCGCAGCACGCCATTGCTACCCCGCCACCGGCTGAAACGGTCGCCACCGATCCGGAGCAGGACCCGGAGATCAGCCCGAGTGAGGCCACGCCCACCGGCACGAGCGCGCCCGCCACAGCGCAGCCGATCCACAGCGTGACGCCCACGCCCACGTCGTCACCCATCACCGCGGCCGCGCCGACACCCAGGCACACGAAGACCAGCACCGCGTCATCCACGCCGCCGGCCACGGGAGCGCCAGCGACGCCCACCACAGGCGCGTCCAGTTCGCCCACCCCGACGACCGTGCAGGCCCCGCAGACCACCCCCACCCCCGCGGAGCCGCCCAACTCCACGCCGACGCCCGCGGTCACGCCGACGCCGGAAGAGACCGGATCCGACCAACCCACCAGCACGCCCACGCCGACACCATCCAGTTCGCCCACCGACGAGCCGACTCGGGAAGGCGAAGCCACCGCCCCGCCGAGCGAGCAGGAGCCGGACCGCCGGGACCCGGCGGCCCCCGAGCCGCCCCTGTCCAGCGCGAACCCGGCTCCCGCCCAGGGCGAACCACTCGGGCTGGCCGAAGTCGCGGTAGTCCCCGTGACCGCCATCGTTCCCGCGCCTGACCTGGCCCTGGCCGGGAGGGACTAGTGAACGCTTCCTTCACCATCGAGCACGCCCCCGAACGCGATCTGGACCCCGTCTCATCCGCGCTGGCCGGCGTCGACGTGCACTACGCCCGATGCCGCTGCGGCGGGCTCGACGGCCCGGAAGTACGCGACGGCGCCGACCTACGGCGCGCGTTCGCCAGCCACATGCGCGACGTACAGGCCGCAGCCCGCTCCGTCACCGCATAACAGGCTCCTACGTCCCCGCCCTCTCGGGTTACAGACCCTGCTTGGCGGCGAAGGCGGGGACGTAGGGCACACCCACCATCATGGCTGCCGGTACTGCTCCATCTCCGCCAGCTCGTCCTCGCTCACCAGGCGCAGATACCACCAGGAGCCTGGTGGCCGTTGATGCAGCAGCACCCGCTGCATCGGCTCCAGCTCCCACTCCGGCGGGAAGTCCGCGTCCAGGTCGACCAGGTAGGCGCGCAACGCGAACGGCTGCACCACGACGTCGATCTTCTGATCGACGATCGGCTCGTACCGGCGCACCGTACGCCGCGGCGCCACGTACCGGGCGTGCACTCGGGTGACCACCCACCACCCGATCCGCTCAGCACCATACGGGACGACCCATCCGCCCGCGCCGCGATCGTGCGGCCAGTTGGCCAGGTCGACACGACGGAGCTCACCAGGTTCCACACTGCCAGTATCGAACACGCGATCTAAACGGCGCGACCCTACTCCACGTCCAGGGTCGTCTGCTGCAGCCGAGAGAGATCCTTCTCCAGTCGATCGATCAGCTTCGCATCCCTGTTGGCCGCCTTGGTCAGCGCGTTCATCTCCGCCTTGTGCGCTCGCTCCAGCCGCGTCAGCTCGGCCTTGTGGTCCTCCCGCAGCCGCGCCAGCTCGCCCCGGACCCGCTCGGCGTCAGCTCGGCCGTCCGCCGCTGCCTGCTGCGCGACCGCCTCCCGCCGCTCAGCCGTCTCCGCCCGCTCCACCGCGGCCCGCACCTGCGCGGCCGTTTCCTCCCGGATCTGCTGGATTTTGGCTTGGCTGTCCCGCTCGACTTCGGCCCTGCGCTGCACGGTCGCAGAGACCTTCTCGTCCGCTTCCATCCGCGCCTGCTCGGCCCGTTCATCCGCAGCCGCCACGGCGGCCGCCGCATCATCCTGGGCCTGTTGAATCTCGGCCCGGGTGCGCGCCTCGACCTCGTCGATCCGCTCGCGCGCCTGCTGATTGGCCGTCTCGACCTCGCGCAGCGCCTCCTCGCGGACTTGGGCTGTCTCCGTTCGCGCCTGCGCTGCGTCGAGCTCGGCGCGCTCGGCTGCCGACACCGCCTCATCGGCCGCCTCGCGGGCCAGGTCGCGCTCCTCCTCGGCCTCCTCCTGGGCGCGCTCGGCCGTCAGCCGTGCCCGATCGGACTCCCCGGCTTCCTGCCGGGCTTCGGCGATCTGCCGCTCGGCGTCGGCCGCGATCGTCTCCAGCTCGGCCTCCACCGCCGCCGGATCCCCGAGATTCTTGAGGCTCTCCACCACGGCGGCGAACTCATCGGCGGCGTTCCTGATGGACGCCACGGCGTTCTCGCCGGCGAACCGGGCGCCGTCGACCAGGCCGCGCGCCCGCACCCGTGACGTGGCCACGGGCCGGCCGGGCACCTCCTCCGGCGTCGGCTCGTCTACCGCGAGCCGCCCGGAGTTGCGGGCGGCGTATGCGTTGCGCGCGTTGTGGATCGTGCGGGTTTCCGGGTCGGGCTGCTCGCAGTACTCCTTGCGCCGCCCGCTCCCGGCCACCTTGCCCTCTGCCGGCGGCCGCGGGCAGCCCTTCCATTTGCACTTGGTGCCGCGGCCGGGCTGCTGCTGGCCGTCCGGCTCGTCGAGCGCGGGCTGATTCATGGGGCCCGTTCTACACCACCGTCACCCGAGATCACGAGGGGTTCCGTGCATCGGATGGAAGATTAGACGAAATAGATAGAAAGATAGACGGAATGAAAGAAAGAAAAATAGATGAATAGATGGAAGGAAAGAAAGCTGACATGGACAGGCTCGAATTTTGGCGCGCTGTAGGAGCCGCTGCCGGGCGAACGCGTCATCCCGGAGGGCATCGGCACCGAACGGGGGGTCAAGGCCTCTCCGGCGCTCTCAGCGCCACGCCGCGAACCCGGGCTTCTACGGCAACAGAATGGGGGCCGCGTCTCACACATCGGCGAGACGACGGCCCCGACATCGATAGGGGAGCGGATCAGCTACCGGCGGCTCCCCTCCGCTGCGCCGCGGCCGCTCGCACGGCAGCCACGTCATCGCGCGTGCAAAGGAAATCGACCGCCACGGCGTACTCAACCATGTCACGGCTAAGCCGGTGGTGCTCCATCACGTCCAAGGGCCCCAGGTCCTCGAACGGAACCAAATAGAGCCGGTGATGCACGTCGCGGTGGTCATAACCGAGCGTCCTGAGATTGTGCTCAGTCTCCGGCGGAATGATCCACTCGCTCAGATCGCCGGGATCTGCCCACTCGGCAGGCGCCTCCGGGTGCGGGAACTCGTGGTGGGTGACGAGGATCACGGACATCGTCTCGGTCAGGGCGTAGGCGTCGCCGTCCTGGGCGACTATCTGAGTAGCCATAATGCATTCAGGCTGCCCGGACTAGATCTTCAAGTGGTAATGATGTACCAACTCGCCCCCGCCGAAGTTATCAAATCGTTACAAATCTGACCATGCGGGTGCGGGGCACTTGGAGGTGCATGCCTTGCCCCGCGGTTGGCATTGGTAACGGGAATGGCCCTTCCTGGAACTGCTCGCTGCCGTGGCGCTCACGGAGCCGGGAGTGTCTCGCCGTTCTTGTGTGCGTCACGGCGCTGCTTGCGCGCCTGGCGCATCGCGGCCTTCTTCGCTGGCGCGACGTAGAGCGCCTCCGTCATCTCGACGATCAGCTCGGCGACGTCGGCGACCTCCTCGGGGGAGTAGGCCAATCCATCGTGCACGCCGTCGTTGCCCAGCATGCGGGTCTCGTGGAGATCAACGATCAGGTCGTCATCGAGCTGGCCCCGCAGCTCTTCGATCTTGTCGTACAGCTTGTACTTGGTGGCACCACGGTCCTTGCACAGTTCCTCCACGGCCGCGCGGTACATCGCAGCCGCTCCCCGATACGCTGCTGCCCCCTCGCACCGCGAGCCCTCCTGGAACCGATCGCGGATCGGCTCGGGCACCTCCCGCGCCAGCTCCCGAGCGGTGCGCCCCGGCCAAAGCTGGATGATCTGCTCGACCTTCCTGCTGCCTGAGCCGGACCGGGCCGCACCGCAGGTGATGACCTCGATGGTCACCTGCTTGCAGTAGTCGCAGCTCCACGTCTTTTCGAATATCCCCGCTTCGGCGTCCAAGGTGTCCATGTACACGGGGAAGATTCGGCGGACACCGCGGCTTGTCTGGGTGGTGCCCACAGCGCAGTTGGAGTGAGCGCAGATCATCTGTCGGATGGGGATTTCCAGGCGCAGGAAGCCGGTCGACGTGACGTCATAGGACACGAGTAGTGGGTTCACCATGGTTCGTAAGTGAAGCGTATGGAACGACCGCTCGGCACCGAATTTCGTCCTTTGTCTCGGCTCATCGAATCTGATGCATGAGCATGGCGCTGACCTGGAGTGCATCAGTTGTGCTGATTCGCGAACAAGCCATGTGGCTCATCGAATCTGATGCGCGCAGAAGATGAGCTGTGGGTAGCGAGGTTTCTGATCCATTCACTGAGAGGGTCTTTGAACTTGGGCTCGACGGACCGGCTCACCGAGCCGGCGGCGGGCTGACCGGGGCAGCCTTTGCTTCGTGGGCCGAAGCGGGAGCACCCGGTCCACCACGCCTATCGATGATCGCAATCAGCTCCTCCGAGCTGACGTGGTCACCCTCATTCTTGATGATCTCCGC